>JAOULB010000032.1 GCA_029882235.1 Gammaproteobacteria bacterium
AGAAACGATGAAGCAACATCAGATCTGGAAAAACTGGATGCGGTCAAACCCACTCCAGTTACCGAAAATACAGATTCAGTCGACTCACCTGTGGATAATATAGCTGAAGGTGCTGACAAACACACTATAAACAAGACTGAGTCTGAAGACGAAGCCCCTCCCAACATAGCATCGTCACAGGAAGCAGAAGAATCAACCTTAAAGAGCGATGACAAAAACTCACAATACAGTGCCCGCATTAAGCCCGACGACAACGGCGTAACTATTGAAATCAATGCACCTGAAGAAGAACCTGTGTTGCAGAACACAACTCCCGATAATGAAAATCAGACACAGGAATCTCAGGAGACAACGGCTGGCGACGACATTAGTCACAAGGTTACAGAATCTGAGCCAGGTATTAAAATTACAGTGAAACAGGAAAACAGCAACAAATCAGCTAAAGAAGTTGTTCACATTGTAGTTAAAGGTGACACCTTGTGGGCCATTGCCAAACACTATGTCAACAACCCCTACCAATACCCTGAGCTGGCACGCCTAAGTAATATCAAAAATCCGGATCGTATCTACCCTGGTAATCGGGTCCGAATCATCCACAAACCTTCTGATAGCAAACGGTAGAGACAAACGGCATGCCGACTCGATCAACAAAAAAGCATATTGTTGAAATACTTCCTGGAGGCGATCAGGAAGAGTCCAGTCATGCAAAGACTCGGCGTGTTCATCATTACCATGTAAACATCAAAGATGTGAATGGAAATCCAGAACTTAAATATGATAGACAGATCATCATTTCTGAAAACAAGGCTAGTCCCACACCGGTGCATGAACAGGTAAAGAACAACATATCTCCAGCCAATTCAATCGAAAAACCAGAACAGTCGACTAATACAGAAAATACGGCCGATAAACCGAAAGCCAACGATGTACAGCCTGAAGCCGAGAAGCATAAACAGATTAATGTTTCAGAAGAGAGTTTCCCCACCCCCCCTGCTCAAACTCAGACCAAAAACATTCTCACTGCTGAGGACACGATAGATAAACCAGAACAAGAAGACAATACAGAATATCTTGCTACTAACCCACAGCTTATTAACAACACAAGGTTTAAGCCCGATAAAGAAACGCAGCTTAATGTAACTGAAAATGTTTCTGCCAACCCTCCTCCGAAACCGCAGGCCCGGGCTGAGTTGGCCGCTGATAAAATCATAACCGAATCAGAGCATGCTGAGATTGCTGAAAATACGACTGACAATTCAGAAGAAAATGAAACATTAAGCTCTGACATTGAAAGTCCGGTTAAAAATTTACCCGACACCACACTCATACATGGCGATGCCCCCCTGATCTCTGAGATAGAAACAAATGCGAACAACACCGACAGAAAAACAAGAAAAGACTCAGAACAATTACCTCTTGAGCCAACACCTCCTGTTGAAGACAGACCAATAACTCAAGTAGAAAATAACCCGATCTCTAAAAGCGCGCTGCGTTATGTGAAAAATATAAATAATAAGTTGAAAATAACCAAATCTAAAGCAGAAAATTATTCTTATAACATAAGAGAAAAAGCTAAACAGAAAATATCAAGTTTCACAACTGTTTCAAAAAACAATATCAGCAGAATACAAGAATCAATATCAAGTCGCGTTAATCGCATCTCTATTCCAAAAAATATTAATAAGCGACTTTTTATGTCGGCGGCCGAGGCCCGACCTAATAACAATAAAAGATTCTTATATGCTCTGGCCATTATTTTTCTGATCGCAGCTATTTTGGTCTATCTATATCCAGTATCATTTATGCAAGGCCAGATAACGACTTCACCACCAGAGTATCAGGCTAAAATTGAGCGCGATGCAGAAGGATTCACGATCACACTCGAAAAATCTGACCGCAGCGGCTCAGAAAGTCCGATTGTTGAGATTGAACATGACATTCCAACATCACAACATCAAATTGTTCACATTGTTGTCCCTGGTGACACATTATGGTTTATTGCCAAACGTTATGTTCATGATGCTATGCAGTATCCTGAACTCGCTCGCCTGAGTAATATAAAAAATCCTCACCTGATCTATCCCGGTGATCGGGTGCTTATTATTAAAAACCATCCATAGTATCTTGATCATGTTCTGTGCTGGTTTAGAATACGTACATGGACAATGTCACAAGCTGTCAGCAACTTCCAGAGAATGCTTTACAAGAGTTACTCGAAAAATATGGATTGAATATTATTTCAATTCCTTCTAACGAACCGATACCTGGAAGCTATTGGGGTGAATCAGAAGCCGGACTTATCGGTACCACTCTTTATGTCCGTGACGATACCCCTGTCCATTCCGCCTTGCATGAAACCTGTCATTACATTTGTATGGACTCGATGCGGCGAAATAATCTACATACCGATGCTGGAGGGCACTACGATGAAGAAAATGGCGTATGCTATCTCCAGATCCTGCTTGCCGATCACCTTGCTGAAATGAATAAAGAAATCATGATGCGTGATATGGATAACTGGGGATACAGCTTTCGGCTGGGTTCCGCAACTTCATGGTTTCACAATGATGCTGAAGATGCTAAATCATGGTTACTGAATCATGGCCTAATTGACCACCATAACCAACCCACCTGGAAATTAAGGCACTGACCAAAGCCTGCTGCTTTGCAGATCCTCATCCTGGCGACTATGCTCAGGGATATATTCTCAAATTGGATTACACATGAGCTTTGATAATATACACAACTATTATGAGCAACTAGTCATCGACAAGATTATGGAACTCACTCCTAAACGTCCAGTCGACGCAGACGAAAATTTTCTCGAGGACGTTGCCTGTGTAGCACTAAATCATCTACCTGCACGCTATGTTCGCTATGATGTTGATATTGTTTATTATATGACGTCTGATGAGCGCAACAGGATGATCGAGCAAATTGATAATGCCGTTACCTTTGCAATTGAATATGTGCTCAGTCATCGCCAACGATCCAACGAAAATTAACTATATCTATTTCGAGACATTTTGTTCCTTACTCAGAATGGGTATGATCAAGCTTCACTTGCTAAGCAGTTTATCCGACTATGACAAAACAAGACTTAAGCCATGATACGCGTATTGAAGTCGAGACGATGTACATCCCGGAGCAATCCAGCCCCGAGCATGAACATTATGTGTTTAGCTACACCATTACCATTAAAAACCATGGTACCGTTCCTGCGAAACTGCTGACCCGTCACTGGATCATTACTGATGCCAATGGGCATTCTGAAGAAGTGCGCGGAGAAGGTGTTGTCGGTGAACAACCCTACCTCAAACCCGGTGAAGGCTTTCGCTACACCAGCGGCACCGTCATCAAAACCCCAGTGGGTAGCATGCAGGGCAGTTACCAGATGCTGGCCGATGATGGGGTAGCATTTGAAGCCCCCATCTCTGCTTTTTCTCTGTCCATGCCAAACGTACTGCACTAGTAAGAATTATTCTCATTTTGTTGGTATGCACTGTTCTGTGACATATCCTGCATTTTTGTAGGTCTAATAAAGGTCTACACACGCTGAACCGATAAACGTATGGAGAGATTAAATTCCTGAGGAATTTGGACCATACCCATGACATTCGGCCCTGATAAAAATAATTCACATCACAAAAGCATACTTGAACGCTGCCTTTGTGCTGGGCTGGCAATATTCGTCTGTATCTATTCCTCCTGGGCCATCGCGATTACTCCTGCTGATCAGGAATCTGACCGCCAGAATCATTCTGAGACAGTCGTTCAAGGTACTCTTGAAGATGCCCAAAAGGCATTTAAGGCAAAAAATTATGCTGAATCATTAACAATTTTATCCTCGCTGGAAGGAAAGTACGCGGGACAGATTGAATTTGACTATCTGCTCGGTCGATGTGCGCTGGAAACCAGTAATTTTGACCTGGCCATATCGGCGTTGATAAGGGTTTTAACCGTTGATCCAGCATTTGCTGCGGGACGCTTTGAGCTTGCGCGGGCCTATTACAGTAAAGGTGTTCGCCTATTATCTAAAGGCCCGTTTGAACAGGCCCGAGATCAATTTAAGCTTGTTCTTCAACAAAACCCACCAGCGAAAATAAAACTGGCGATCAACAAATACCAGCAACATATCGACAAATATCTGGAAGTTCGCGAAATGAAAACCCGGCTATTTGTTGAACTCTCCGGCGGTTATGACTCAAATGTTGGCAGTAATTCAGATGATCAATATTTTAGTTATTATGATTACTCCAGCAGTTCAATGAAGACCTATGATGTACTCAGAGGTACCGGAAAACACGATTCTAGTTTTGGACAAGTCCTTGCAGGCATAGGAATTGCCATGCCTCTATTTAGCAATAACTTCGAATTATTTGGTGATGCAAGCGTAAGTAGAAAATCATATACAGACATACACGAATACGATCACGGTGCTGATCAAGTTCAGTTCGGTGCTCGGCACTATGGTGTCTCTAATACAAAACTGGCTCGACTTCGTTTTAAAAAAATCGAGGCTATAGATTCCGGTGAACGTTATTACAATGAGTTTGAACTTAAATTTGAATGGGCATTGCGTTTAAACAGAGAAAATGCCTTGAAGACCACTTTTGTCGGTGGAGATTCAAATTACGATGACTATAACGCGTCTTCCATGTCCATCAATTACAGTCGGCTTGGTGTTGAATGGACATATCTGACCCATAATGAAAGCAAATCCAGCTATCAGATACTTGGCCTTGTTGGTGGTGATCAACCACATGGGTGTTATTCAACAGGAAGCACATGTAATAGTATTTATCTAAGAGACATTACTGGATTACGACTGGCCTGGTCCAGAAATATTTTTGATCAATCCAGACTCTACAGCAGTCTCTATTTTCAGCGTTCATCGTATGGCAATGAAGCATTTTATCAACGCAGGAATGATAACAGAGTTGAACTTTTCTTAGGGCTTAATACGCCGATCGGAGACACATGGTTTATTCGACCAGAAATTCATTTAATCAACAATGATTCCTCAGTAGACCTGTATGATTTTAACCGTTCTGTTGCAACGGTTACCATAAGATGGGAACAGTAAGTATGATTACTCTACTCAATAAACGATCATTCCTACGCAGCTTAGTTTGTACCCTGGCGCTACTACTTATGCCCTTGCAATATGCACATGCTCATGCAGGTAAAGTTCTGTTTGCCAGTGGCCAAGTCACAGTAAAATCCAGGAAACATAACAATACAACACTTAAACGAGGCAGTGAAATATGGGCGGGTGATATAATTATGACTGGAAAGAATGGCACCATTCAGATTCGTACAGGCGATGACAGTCTAATTTCACTAAAACCGAACAGTAAACTCATAATCGAGGCACATAAGCATTCAGGCCCAGAAGATGAACAGTATAGTTCAATTGAAATTGTTAAAGGTGCAATGCGCGCAGTTACAGGCTTGATTGGTAAAAACAAACCAGACAATTTCCGCATTAAGGCGCGAGGCTCAACCATTGGAATTCGTGGCACTGAATTTGTAGTTCAGGTATGTGAAAGAGACGAATGTAATCTGGCAAGCGAAGGGCAAAGGAGAGATCCAGCTGATAATGGTGTTTATGTCGGTGTCGTCAGTGGTGCAATCACCGTTGAAAATAATAAAAAGATCGTTGAACTCGACTCCAGCCTGAATGTAGTCCTGGGTGTCAGTATGGGGGTGAGCAAGAACAAATACCAATATGTTTATATTGAGGAAAGAAATGATGATCCTGTTGTTCTAAAAGAGGTGCCAAAGATTCTGAGTAAGGCAATGGCACCACCCGGCCTGAAAACAAAGCAAAAATCCAGACATACCATGAAACCCTATGCCGGACTTGATAGTGCACATATTGAAACACATCTTGCCCAAACTGCCCCTATCGATAAACCCCGCTCAGGACTAGCAGATTTTGAAAATCTGGCCTATCCATCAGCCCCGGATGTATTCAAGGCATGGCGTGAAGTACGAGGTTCATATCTTGGTATCGATGTTTCTGATGGCCAGGAATACAACCTGACCAGTGGTACTCCTGCTCTAACTCCCTGAGAATTCTTAACGCAGATATTCTGCCTCAACACTTCTCAAGTTGCATCATTTCTAAACCCCGAACTTTTCTGCGTTCAATGGCAAATAAGCTGTTCGTACACGGATTTATCTTTCTATTCCCCTTAAAGTGAACCCTGTTCCCACCGCTAAGGCTATAACCGAATTGACACTTACCGCTTTTTATACGTATCAAATCTATGCCTATATCTGGTCTTTCAGTCGATGCCAAACATAAGAAATGCATCTGCAATAACGTAATTCGATTCTTTCGTTCACGTTTGCTTGTTCTATTGGCCTTAGTATCAGTCTCAATATCAGTCCATGCCGTAGTTAATTCCAACCAAATTATGCAGGAAGCACAACAGGCCTATAATCAGGGTCAATACCTTGATGCCTTTGAACTACTAAAACCACTCGAATCAAAAAAGGCGGGTATTGTTGAATTTGATTACCTCTATGGCCGAGTCGCTATCGAGGCTGGTGAACTTAACACTGCAATTGCAGCACTATCACGCGTGCTTGCTTTAGACCCAGGCTTCCCAGGTGCCCGACTTGAACTGGCACGAACCTATTACAGTAAAGGCGTTAAAGAAAATTCACGTGGCTCATTTGAACAGGCAAAAGCAGAATTTGAAACTGTCCTTGATCAGAACCCACCTCGGCATATTGAAAAATCTATCGATCGTTATCTGCTGTTAATCGATAAATACCTTGAAGTACGTCACCTCAACATGAATATGTTTGCTGAGGTTTCGGGTGGCTACAATAGTAATATTAATAGTGGCACGGATAATGATCAGTTTTATTTTTATGACCGCTATACCGCAAATTATAAGCTTGTTGATCTTGCGCCTGAAACCAAAAGAACAGAATCGTCCTTTGTAAGCGGTCAGATTGGTCTGCAAATCATATTGCCCTTATTTACCAAGAATTTTGATTTGTTTCTGGGCGGCACTGCCAGATCATTTACTTATGACAAGGTACGTAATTTCGATACCCAGGTATACAGTGGTCAGTTCGGTGCTCATCATTATGGCAATTCAAACACTAAAACAATTAGCATGAATTTTAAGGCAATTGAAGTTAATGAAGAAAAATATGGTGATGAGTTTTATATTGATCTGGAATGGGCACAAAAAATAGATGAAGATAATATGCTGGATTTTCGCTTTGTTGCAGGTGATTCAAATTTTGAAAGTGATCGATGGCCAATGTCGGTCAATGGTTTTCGCACCGGGGCCGAATGGACACATGTAGTCGACTCCAAGGACAAACATAGTTATCAAATACTATTAATCGCTGGCCGCGATGACTATCAGCAATGCCAGACTGACTGTACCGCCCCCTATCGCCGTGGTGTAATTGGCGCAAGATTTAGCGCAAGTCGAAATATATTTGGTTCGTCACGGATATACTCAAGCCTGTATATCGAAGGCTCTGATTATGATGAAGAGTTTTTTGGTAAGAAACGGCGTGACCGGCATTATGAGATATTTCTTGGCTTAAATATGCCAGTTACAAAAAACTGGCAAATCAGGCCTGAAATCCACTGGACCTACAATGAATCTAATGTAAACCTGTTTGAATACCAGCGTTTTGTTGGCTCGTTAAACATGCGAGTAGGATTCTAGCCATGAACAGCGTAACAATTATCAAATCACTACTGATTGTTTTTGCTGTATTAACAGCTGGCTTGCTATTAATACCAGAGCAGGAAGAAACCAGTGTCGAAACGCCCAAAGAACTCCCCGAAATTGCTATCGAAACTTCATCAGAAAAACAGACTAATGACATTAAAAATGATATCCCTGAGGAAGATATAAAGACTGTTATAAATAACCCAGACAAAGAACAAAACGAAAAAATAGAAATTGTCTCTAGTAATACAACAAAACAAGAAAAGAAGAAAGAAGCGAAAAAGAGCGATAAATACGTAAGAAAAAACAAGAAAAAAACAAAACCCAAATCAAGGCCAAAGCAGAAGAAAATTGTTTATGCCCATGCTGGTGTTATTCTGTTTGCCAATGGCAAAGTCACGGCAAAATCTAAAGATGGAAAAACTCGAACACTAAAACGCGGCAGTAATGTTAATGTTGGCGATACAATATTTACAGGGACGTCCAGTCAGGCCCAGATCCGTGCTGGTGATGGTGTATGTTTTCACTCAATGCGAGTAGTAAACTCATCATTATTGAGCACCAATACACAGGCGACATAGAGAAACAGAGTAGCGTTATAGAACTTGTCAAAGGTGGCATGCGTGCTGTTACTGGTCTAATTGGTAAAAACAAGCCTGAAAGTTTCAAAATCAAGGTCAAACAGGCGACCATCGGTATTCGCGGCACTGAATTTGTTATTCAGGTTTGTGATGATGCCTGCGCCAGGAACAAGAAAAAAGTGTCTGGAGAGCCGTCTGGTAATGGTGTTTATGTCGGCGTATTAAGTGGCGCTGTCGAGGTTGAGCAAAAGGAACAAAAAGTTCAACTCGATGCAAGTCTAAACGTAGTAATGGGTGTTTCAATGGGTGTTGATAAGAGTAAAAAGCAATATCTGTTTATCGGCGAGAAAAAAGATGAACCAGTACAAACACTTGAAAAACCACCTGAAGTCATTCTTCAGGCTTTGGCACCTCCGCCCCCTGCCAAGGTCAGCAAAAAAGAAAAGAAGGAAAAGACACATTCACTCAAGCCCTATAGCGGAATTGATACTAAAGTTTATGCGGCACATATGGATGCAACACTCCCAGTTGAGAAACCATTATCGGCGACCGATAAGTTTGATCAGCTTGCCTTCCCGGGCCGCCCAGATGTCTACATACGACAACGATTCCTGCTACCACGATACTATGGGTATGATAATAATATAGGCGAGCTATTGGACTTGAATCAGGGTGACCTGAGATACCGGTATTATTTCTTTTACTAAACCATAGTTGATTAAGAGCTGGATTCCCGCTTATTTATTTGTTAGTTTTCCTTCATGGCAATATACGCAATTGGTGATCTGCAAGGCTGTTACACAGACCTGCAAAACCTGCTTAATAAACTCAACTTTGACAGTAGCACAGATACCCTCTGGTTAGCAGGCGACCTCGTTAATCGCGGCCCTGACTCTCTGAAAACACTTCGCTTCATACATTCACTTGGTGATCGAGCCATTTGCGTATTGGGTAATCATGATCTTCATTTGTTAGCCGTTGCCGAAGGCATTAAGGAAGCAAAGGATGATGGCCTCGACGAGATCATTGAAGCCGATGATGGTGATGTACTCATTGACTGGCTTCGGCACCAGCCTTTACTCCACCATGATCACAATTTAGAAGTTACAATGGTGCACGCGGGAATATATCCAAAATGGTCTCTACAGCAAGCCATTAGCCATGCCAATGAGCTAGAACAGATTCTACGCAGTGAGCATTACCATGATTTTCTAAACGTAATGTATGGTAATGAACCGGCAAACTGGAGCAACAACCTATCTGGCATGGATCGATTACGGTTCATCTGTAACAGCTTAACCCGTATGCGTTATGTGCATCTCAATGGCCGTCTGGATCTGGTTGATAAAGGCAGCCCAGGAAGCCAGCTTGAAGACTGTAAGGCCTGGTTTGATATCCCTAAGAGACTAACCTCAAAAAACCCAATCCTTTTTGGCCACTGGTCGACTCTCGGTCAAGTAGATACACCGAATATCTATCCACTTGACGATGGCTGTGTCTGGGGTGGAAAACTCACAGCACTGAGAATCGATATTCAGCCAATGCAATACATCAGCATCGAATGTGCTACCCACAAAAACCCTGGCGAAAATTAATTTCTATTAACAATAATACTGCGGCTATATGTCCTAAAGTTATTCCTGATTCGATACGTTAATAACAATAACAATCTCTAAAGGCTTCAAAGGATTGGGGGAATCATGAAAACCTCATTAAATATATTAACCCTGCTATTTATTATTTCTGGCATAACATCGTGCTCCTATGTCGAGGAAGATGATGACGGGCCAAAGATCTCAGTGACAGTTTCAGTCAGAAACATCGACAACTACTAATACTTTGTGTGGGCATAATGAATATTTCGAATCGTATCTTAGTTAAAACATTTTTTTTAGTCCTGCTTATTAGTTTCACTCAACAATCATTCGTTGTTGCTGCCACAAATGAAACCAGCTTTACGCCCAGCATCGTTAAACTACCTATTACTGCGATCTCTCTACATGACTCAACCACAGGGTCAACCCCACCGATCTATATTTGTGATAGTTCTACCGAGGATTGTGTTGTTGATTTAACGGATAACACATCCATCAGCGATAAACTTACCAGAACCGGTGGCGCACAGATCCCTGCGGGTAATTATGACAGAATAAAAGTACAGCATTGCACTATTGAAGGCGGATACGATATACAGGTGCAGGGCGTTATGGGAATTGGCGTTGGCCCAACAACCTACTACACAACTCCGAACAGCGATGTGATTAGCACAGTTGCTACAGACCTTGGTCTGGCAACAATACCTATAAGTGGTTGTGAGTCAGAGTACAATCTTCCTCAGGTTGTAACCGTTGGAGATGGCTCGCCTGTGCATATAAACTTGCTTGTAAATTTCAACAAACGTGCTTATGCGGCCCTTAGCCTCATAGGTGCTCCTGCATGGTGTATAAAAAATGATGGTGGTACAGCAAGCCTTTGTCTACAACCGCCCCATTTTATTCCTATTTTGGGAAATACATTTCCCTCAATCGAAACCTATTATCTAGCAAATGGTGCTGGTATCGTAAGTACGGCCGGTGGACAAATAATACTCTTTGTTGATAATGGCGAAGTTATCGGTGGGTTTGCCCAGCCACTCTACGCGGAAGGCTCTATAGCAACTATACTTCCTTTCTCAGCCCCTTTGAGCATATTCTCAAATAATGGCGATGGGACATATACACTGCAGGCATCAGGACCTTATTCGACTTCATATGATTTTCGAATCGATAATTTCCAACGAGCAACGCACACAGGAACATATTATGACAGTGTTTTTTCCTACACTTACTCTATATACCTACAGTAGAATGGAGTAAATAAAAAAAGATAGCGGGAGTATAGTTCAGTTATTAACGTCGTTCTAATACAACAAAACTATGCGCATAGTTGTTT
>JAOULB010000357.1 GCA_029882235.1 Gammaproteobacteria bacterium
CTATCAACTGGAGTTGGCGGCGCGCCATGGGGGCAGCGGGCGAATGTTAAGTCAGGGTGAAAAACTGCTCGGTTCGCTAGACGCGTTTTTTAGCGATTATCTGCCGGATGCGTCCTTATTGCATGGCGATCTCTGGTCGGGAAATTACGCCATTAGCGAGACTGGCGAACCAGTGATTTTTGATCCGGCCGTGTACTATGGTGATCGTGAGGCAGATATTGCCATGACCGAACTATTTGGTGGTTTTGGTGGTGAATTTTATGCCGCCTACAATGAGGCCTGGCCGTTGGATCCTGGTTATCAGACGCGTAAGACCCTGTATAACCTCTATCACATCCTGAATCACTTCAATATGTTTGGCGGGGGCTATGGCAGTCAGGCGGAATCAATGATTGACCGCCTCCTGAGTGAGGTTCACGCCTGATTGATGGATCTCGTTGGTTCTAGCAGGCTATTTACTCACTATTGGCCTTTGGCTTTATTTGCTCCTGAGCGTGTCCGATAAAACTCGGACAGCTGTGCCATCCCCTTTACCGAGATACGAAACAGAATGACGGGTATCGCGATAAAAATGGCGATCAAAATCAGCGTCTTCATTACATTGCTAAATAACATCTAAACCTCCAAAGATTTAACAGCTTTCTTTGCAGCTTAAATGCTTGCATTAATTGTGCCTACTTTAAATAAGCCTATTAATTCAGTGACTTATGTGTGTGTCAGGCGAGAATGTCAGGAATTGGGCCATTAGAAATGCAAAGGCCCGGCTAAGTGACTAATAGTTCGTCAATTTAGCCGGGCCTGTGTCAATGAAGTGTCGAAATTGTTTACACTTTTAGTGGTTGTATTACAGGCATTCGGACTCCAGACAGGCGCACTCGGTACGTGCTGCTCGGGTTTTTTCGACCAGATGCAGGTATTCACGTGCATCATTGGCAGAATCCAGTGGTCCCGCGGTGTGGCCAGCTATTTCAATAAACCAGCCATGTCCTTCATGTTGATAGATGCGTGCTTCAGTAGCCATGACGAACCTCCTTCTCGGAGAGTTGCAGATACCTCTTAGATCGACCAGAAACGGGCAGGGTTCACATTTTTTGTGTGAATAAATGTCTCAAAGTAATAATATCATTATTAATCAATAATTTATTAGTATATCGCAATCGATAAATTTGATGAAAATGACGCTTGTAAAAATCAAATTGCCAGTAGCTGTAATTTAAATTACCCACTAATGATTATAAAAATGATAAAAGTATGACTAAGATCACCACTTTGTCTTAAATGAGCATAGAATGACGTTAATCATAAGAAATATTATAGAAATCGGCCTAATAATTAACTAAAGTGGGAAAATGTATTAATATTTATCATAATAATATATATATTGTGGGGTAAGTTAGATATTTGAGAATAAATTAAATTTTACGGAATCTGGTGCATGCCAACTGTGTGTAAATTCGTTATAGGCGAATGTCGAAAAATTTTACATATAAACAGGCTCCGGGCATGATAATTTTAAATAATTAAACAAAATCAATAAGTTAATAAATTGGCATGCTGGTTGCTATGTTAATAATGACTTGTGACAGTGTTGATATTGGATATCACAGTTGGCTGAAGCAAGTTCATTCGAAGCGTCGTCAAAAGCTAGATATGCCTAACCGGCAACTGTTATTCTAGCTGTGTTTAAGCCCCTCCATCCCAGGTGGGGCTTTTTTTATGTTTGTTAGTCGGCAGAGTCTACTTGTATTAATGGCTGCATGGCGGTGAGCAGGCTTTTGAACAGGCCCTTATTATGCTTTTCTTCCTGAGCCAGTAACTGTTTCATGTGCTCCCGCTCGGTCGGCATGGCAAAGCAGGCCGGGCAGGAATCGGGTACCACAGGCAGGCCGGCCTCGCGGGCAAAGTCGGCGGTCTGGCGTTCACGCACATAGACCATCGGCCGGATAATCCGCACGTCACCTTCTTTATTGGTGTAATTGGCCTTCATGGTTCGTAGCTGGCCTCCACGAAAGGCTGACATCATAAAACTTTCGGCCAGATCATCCAGATGCTGAGCCAGCACCAGTACGTTATAGCCTTCGCGACGACAGGTGCTGTACATAATGCCGCGCTTCATGCGCGAGCAGAATGAGCAGAATGAATCATTCTTCATCTGTTCTTCCGCCTGTTTGGCGATGGGTTGTTGCTCATAGAAATAGGGAATGCCAAGTGCTGCGGTATAGCTCTTCAGGTGGGAGGGATCAAAACCCTCGATTTCCGGATCGACGGTCATGGCGCCAAGCTTAAACTTTACCGGAGCATAACTTTGTAGATGATGAAGAATATGCAACAGTGAAAGTGAATCCTTTCCACCAGATAAACCCAGCAGTAATCGATCACCCTCATGAATCATGTCAAAGTCCATCAGTGCCTTACCGATCTGGCGCATCAGGGTTTTGGGTGGTTTGATGATATTAGTCTCTTTGCGAGAATTGGTGGCTTCGGCAGTCATGACTGATCTTAACCAGAAAGAAACGGGTCGACTATAGCTTTAACGGTGTGGTGGAGAAAAAACTGGGCAGATGTCTTATCTGCCCAGTGAGGGGGGTGGACTATTTCTTATAGGCGATCTCGACCTGGCTGCGCGAACCGGGAAGAGCAATTGGGCCAGCACCATTAATTTCACTGATCATGACATGTGGGGTCGTGGCGTACTGCTTAAAGTCTCGCGCAAGATCAAAATTCTTTGGACCATTTTTCATGAACAGGATGTCCTTGCCAAGCTTGTACTCACGAAAGCCTTTGAGCTTACCACGGTAAAATTT
>JAOULB010000033.1 GCA_029882235.1 Gammaproteobacteria bacterium
AGCCATAGGTCTTGAACTGGCGTCTTCGATTACACCATCGTCATTAACCTTGATCTGAAGACGCATCACATCACCACAGGCAGGTGCTCCGACCATGCCAGTTCCGACATGAGTATCGTCTTTATCCATGTTGCCGACGTTGCGAGGATTCTCGTAATGATCAATAACTTTGTCACTGTATGCCATGATTTCTTACCTCTAAATAACTGCTGTTATTATCTCTCAAATGGCCCTAGTGTGCAGCCCATTCAATGGAATTCAAATCAATTCCATCTTTGAACATTTCCCACAGGGGCGATAATTCACGTAACTTGCCAATATTTTGATGAATTTTTTCAATTGCGAAATCTATTTCTTCTTCAGTGGTGAAACGGCCAATCGAAAACCGCAGCGAGCTATGCGCCAGTTCATCACTACGTCCTAGAGCACGCAGCACATAGGATGGTTCCAGACTCGATGATGTACAGGCCGAGCCCGAAGAAACCGCGAGTTCCTTCAGCGCCATAATCAGCGATTCACCTTCGACAAAATTAAAACTCACGTTCAGGTTATGCGGAACACGGTGTTCCATATCACCATTGACATAAGTCTCTTCAATATCTTTCACGCCATTCAGCAGGCGGTCGCGCAACATACGAATGCGTTCATTCTCTGATGCCATTTCTTCTTTGGCAATGCGGAAGGCCTCGCCCATACCGACAATCTGATGTACCGCCAGTGTGCCAGAACGCATGCCACGCTCATGACCGCCACCATGCATCTGAGCTTCCAGACGTACGCGCGGCTTACGGCGTACATACAGCGCACCAATACCTTTGGGGCCGTAGACTTTATGGGCAGAAAAAGACATCAGATCAACTTTTATATCTTCCAGATCGATGGGTACCTTACCCGCACTTTGTGCTGCATCGACATGGAATAGAATTTTACGTGCACGGGTTAATTCACCAATGGCCTTGATGTCCTGAATCACACCAATTTCATTATTCACGTGCATGATAGAAACCAGTATTGTGTCATCACGCATGGCGGCTTCGAGCTTGGCCAGGTCAATCAAACCACTCGCTTCAGGTTCCAGATAAGTCACTTCAAAACCTTCACGCTCAAGCTGACGACAGGTGTCAAGTACAGCCTTGTGTTCAGTTTTACAGGTGATGATGTGTTTGCCTTTCTTATGATAAAAATGGGCAACACCTTTAATGGCAAGATTATCTGACTCGGTTGCGCCTGAGGTAAATACAATTTCCTTTGGATCGGCATTGATCAGACTGGCAATATTGGCACGAGCTTCAACAACAGCATTATCTGCATCCCAGCCAAAAGCGTGCGAACGCGATGCCGGATTGCCAAAATTACCTTCATTAGTAAGGTACTGACACATTTTGTCGGCGACCCGTTTATCGACGGGTGTAGTCGCTGAATAATCAAAATAAATCGGCGTCTTCATTACCTGTTAATACTCCAGAAAATTTCCATTAATCAAGCTGATTAACCAGTTCGGATAATCAGCTATTATATAAATCGATTTGTTGAACACGGGCTTGTTATGAATTAACAGCCTTCTCACTGGAAGAGAATTCAACTTCTTTAGCTTCAGACTTCATTTCCTGACGTTTGGCCACTTCACGCACACCATCACGTGCAACCAGATTACCCAGGCTGATGCCACACAGGAAGTCATGAATCTGAGCACTTAGTTCAGTCCACAGTTCATGGGTCAGGCACTGCTCATCACCCTGACAATTGGCCAGTCCACCACAACGAGTGGTTTCAACTTTTTCATCAACGGCCGTGATGACATCAGCAACTGCGATATCATTTGCCGCACGGCTTAATCGATATCCGCCACCAGGACCACGGGTACTATCAACGAGTCCCTGCTTACGCAGACGCGAGAACAGTTGCTCAAGATAAGAAAGCGAAATGCCCTGTCGCTGAGAGATATCAGCCAGAGTGATTGGGCCCTGATCATAGTGCAATGCCAGATCAAGCATCGCTGTTACCGCGTAGCGGCCTTTTGTCGTTAATCTCATTGTCTTGTCCTGCCAGTTTTAGTAAGCTCACGCCCACAGTTATTTGATAGTATACATAACTGAGTAAAACAGTCAAGTATTTCTCTTCCCCAACATTCCTCACCAAATTAGTCGGCTGATTCAGTATCCGATTTAGGTTTTTCGCCCTTTTCACGGATATTTATCTCGCAGGGTCCAAGATCAGGCAGGTCAACAACGGGGACTTCCATGCCCAGCTTTTTCAGGGCCTGGCACATATCCTCCATGTGGTTATCCATAACATGCACATGGTCTAGCAGTCGATCTATCGCATTAGCAACCGGGTCAGGCATATCCTGACTAGTGCCGTAGGCATCAAAACCAATCTTATTGGCAAATGCCTTACGTCTTTTGTGTGTTTCTGGATCGATCTCAGGGCTGGACACAATTCGACCAGGGATGCCGACTACCGTCGCTTCTTCGGGGACATCCTTCACCACCACAGCATTAGAACCAATTCTCGCGCCCTCACCAATAGTGATGGGCCCAAGCACTTTTGCGCCAGCCCCCACAACGACATCATCTTCCAGTGTGGGGTGGCGTTTGCCTTTGTCCCAGGTGGTGCCACCCAGAGTCACACCATGATAGAGCGTAACGTTATCGCCAATTTCGGCGGTTTCACCAATGACGACGCCCATACCATGATCAATAAAGAAGCGTCTTCCGATAATGGCCCCCGGATGAATCTCGATACCGGTCAGCCAACGCGAAAACATGCCCGTGACGCGTGCCAGCCATTTCAGACCATGGGTCCAGTACCAGTGGGCAATGCGATGCAGAATCACAGCATGAACACCCGGATACGTTGTCAGTACTTCAAAACTGTTACGCGCGGCCGGGTCGCGTTCGAACACGCATTTAATATCTTCTCGAATTCGTCCAAACATTAATCAATCATGCCTTATCAGTGTTCACCGGTTTTTCTTTATTAGCCTTCTCTGCTGCGGTCAGAATACCACGCAGGATATTAACTTCCATCTTATCAAGTCCGGCGCGATTAAACAGCCGACGAAGACGTCGCATTAACTGACGCGGGTTATCTGGATCATGAAACCCCAGTGCTGTTAATGCAGACTCAAAATGACCATAAAGGCCCTCCACTTCATCTGATGTGGCGCGGGGATGATCATAGAAATCGGGCATGCGTTTTTCCTCTTCACCTTGCAGGAAGGACAGCATATTGATCTCATAGCAAAGTACCTGCACCGCAGCAGCAATATTCAGAGAACTATATTCTGGATTGGCTGGGATATTCACCAGCGCATTACAACGTTCCATTTCTTCATTCGTGAGCCCTCGATCCTCACGACCAAATACCAGTGCAACCTGATCATTCTCGGCAATCTCGGCCAGCTGCGAGACACACTCGCGTGGATCAATAATCGGCCAGGGGATGGATCGCAGGCGCGCACTGGCACCGACCACGTGTACACACTCGGCCACGGCTTCATCGAGGCTATCGACGATTTTGATATTCGCCAGCACATCACGCGCACTGGCCGCCATCGCCTTGGACTTGCCCTCTGGGTCGGGAAAGTTCTGGGGTCGAACCAGATAGAGCTGATCCAGACACATATTCTTCATGGCGCGGCAAACCGAGCCGATATTACCGGGGTGACTGGTTTCGACCAGTACGATACGGATGTTTTCAAATTTTACGGCCATATTAATTTCTAACTATTTTCGATATTTCAGGAGGCGCATATGATACATGGAAATTGCAGTCGCCACGTCATTGTGTGTGCTGTTAGAATACGCCCGCTTTACCGATCTTTAACAAACTGAAGGAACTATCGTGCACCCAATGCTGAATATTGCTATTCGTGCAGCGCGCAGTGCGGGCGATATTATTGCCCGTAACAGTGACCGCATTGATACACTAAATATAACGAGCAAAGCTGAAAATGATTTTGTCAGCGAAGTTGATCAGAATGCTGAGCAGGAGATCATCTATATCCTCAAGAAGGCCTTTCCTGATCATGCCATCCTGGCCGAAGAAAGCGGCGATCATGAAGGTAATGAATATCAGTGGATCATCGACCCACTCGATGGCACCACCAATTTCCTGCACGGTTTCCCTCAGTTTGCCGTCTCCATTGCCCTGAAACATAAAGGCCGTCTCGATCAGGCGGTGATTTATGATCCCATGCGACAGGAACTGTTTACCGCCAGTCGTGGTAAGGGAGCCCATCTCAATGGCAAACGCATGCGCGTCAGTAAATGCAACGGCCTCAAAGGTGCCCTGCTCGGTACCGGCATCCCCTACAAAGCCGATTTTCCCTACATTGATGAGTACCTGGCCATGATGAAGGCCCTGCTACCCGGTTCTGCAGGCATTCGTCGTCCTGGCTCTGCTGCGCTGGACCTGGCCTATGTTGCAGCCGGTCGCATCGATGGCTTCTGGGAATTCGGTCTGAATGTCTGGGATATGGCTGCTGGCGTGCTGCTTATCGAAGAGGCCGGTGGCCTGGTCAGTGACCTGAATGGCGGCTTCACCCACCTCGAAAGTGGCAATATCGTTGCTGCCAACCCTAAAACCTTCAAGGCCATGCTGCAGACCATCAAACCCCATTTGCCGGAAGAATACCGCTAGCTCATTCAAGATCAGGCCCGACTGGACGCTAGTTTTTTCGAAGTCGTACAGGTTAATGAGCATGAAGAAGTACACCAAAATACCCGTTAAAGGGAACAAGGCACTCGAGGTGACCATGCAGGACGTGATGGAAGGACTGGAGGATTCTGCCAGTTATTTCGCATTTCGTTCCAGCCCGGACACGCTGGAAGTGCTTTCTATTGAGCCCCCCAAAGGCGATCCCGTGGCGGAGCGTGCGCCTCTGGCGACGGTTTATGCCGTTCCCCAGCGCCGTAGTGTCGATATTGTTGATTACCTGATCAACCGGGAACACAACGCCAGCTAATTAAAATGGCCCGCAACGGTGCCAATTTGTGTCCCCGCCCCATCGCCTGTTTGACCTTTACGCACCTTCCATGCTATTTATTCTCCAGATAACCACAAAAATCACACCGACAATGACTCGGGTTTTGGAGGAGATGTGAAAAGAAAATTAATGGCCGCGTTGGCCCCACCCCTCGCTGTTTGCCAGTACGGTTGTGCTGGTTGTTGTGCTGCCCCCATCGGTGTGTTCTGGGTTACCGGCATTATTGGCATTATTTATGGCTTTATGGGCGGCCCTACTGGACTGGAGCAAATCAGCTGGACCACGAGTTTACTGGGACTGGGGCTTTGGATTATCGCTGCCGTCTGGGCCGAGACCACGATTCGCGGGGTTGAGGCCGATCAGGAAGACCCCAACTGCAAAACTAAGAACAGCTCCATCTGCCGCATTGTAAAACCTGCCCTCGATGAAGCCGATCCACTGGATGAAGTGAAAAAAATCCAGCAATCAGGCTAAATCAGAACTCTCTATCAGACAAAATGCAAAATGCCCGCAGATGCGGGCATTTTTTTATGTTTTCGAATCAAATAACAGCATGTTCACGGCAACATGTTTTCCTGATCCTCGCCTTCTTTCTCCACCGGCATCAGACTGGCGCGGGAAATCTTTAATGCCAGCGCAGAGGCACTGGCCACATAGATGGATGAGTAAGTACCCACCATAATCCCGACAATCAGCGCCATGGAGAAGGCATGGATCAGCTCTCCACCCATAAAGAACATTGCCAGCACCACCATCAGGGTCGTCAGTGAGGTCATGATGGTGCGGGACAGGGTCTGATTCAGTGAGGTATTGACCACATCGGTCGATGAGCCCTTGCGTAACACACGGAAATTCTCACGAATGCGATCGAACACAACAATGGTGTCATTGAGTGAGTAACCAATCACGGCCAGCACCGCAGCCAGTACGGTCAGGTCAAAATCCCACTGGAACAGGGCAAAACAACCCAACACGATGATCACATCGTGAATCAGTGCAGCAACAGATCCCAGCGCAAAACGCCACTCAAAACGCATCATCACGTAGACTAAAATAAAACCCAGCGCGATAATCATGGCCAGACCACCATCGTCACGGAGCTCATCGCCGACCTGTGGGCCAACATATTCCTGGCGTCGCATGTTTACGTCACCACCGCTGGTGTCGCGTAAAATCTTCAGAATGGCATCACCAATCTCCGAACTCTTTACACCTTCACGTGGTGCAATACGAACAATCACATCTTTGGCGGAACCAAAATGCTGGACGACTGCATCGCCATAAGATTTCTTCTCAAGCGCAGCGCGTATTTTGTTGAGATCGGCGTCCTGCGAATAGCCCACCTCAAGCAGGGTACCACCGGTAAAATCGAGACCAAAATTCAGACCTTTGGTCACGAGACTAAAAATCGATCCCAGTATCAGAATAATTGAAATTGATAACGCGATCTTACGTTTGGACATAAAGTCAAAACGGGTTTGTTGTTTGAATATTTGCATGTGAGTTCTTCCTTCCTAGATCGACAGGGTCTTGATACGTCGACCGCTAACAAACATATTCACAATGGCGCGCGTACCCATGATGGCCGTGAACATGGAGGTGACGATCCCAATCGACAGCGTAATGGCAAAACCACGAATCGGACCGGTACCAAACATATACAACACCACAGCAGCAATGAGCGTGGTGATATTGGCATCGGCAATGGTTGATAATGCCTTTTCATAACCTGCATGGATGCTGGCCTGAGGGCTGTTGCCAATTCTGATTTCTTCCCGAATACGTTCAAAAATCAACACGTTCGCATCCACCGCCATACCCACGGTCAGAACGATACCGGCAATACCGGGCAGCGTTAGTGTTGCCTGCAGCATTGATAGCACCGCAACAATCAGCACAAGATTAGTGAGTAGCGCCACATTGGCAACCAGACCAAAGCCGCGATACCAGAACACCATAAAGACAATCACAATTGCCATACCCAGGATGACTGAATTCATACCCTGATCGATATTGTCCTGACCAAGGCTTGGGCCAATGGTGCGTTCTTCGATAATTCGTATTGGCGCTGACAGGGCACCTGCGCGAAGTAGCAACGCCAGTGTTTGTGCTTCCTTGGAACTATCCAGGCCGGTGATCTGGAAACGTTTACTGAAGACACCCTGAATGGTGGCGACATTAATCACTTCTTCGACTTTACGAGAGGTTACGACTTCTTTGCCATTCACCGTTTTGATGTCGGTTTTATGTTCGATAAACACCACGGCCATTGGCTTTTTCAGGTTTTGTTTAGTTGTACGCCCCATCGAACGCGCACCTGCGCCATCGAGATTAACGTATACCGCAGGTGAACCCGTATCCTGATCAAAACCTGAGTTGGCATTCGTGATTCGATCACCCGTGATAATCACGCTTTTCTTTAGAAGAATCGGACTGCCATTTCGTTCTTTATATAAGCGCATACCTGGTGGTACGACACCATTGGCTGCCGACTGCCCTCTTCGCTCTGGATCGGCCAATCGAAACTCCAGTGTCGCTGTCGCACTTAAAATTTGCTTTGCGCGGGCACTATCCTGAATACCGGGCAGTTGCACAACGATTCGGCTTTCACCCTGCTGTTGAATTACCGGTTCAGCGACACCCAGCTCATTAACGCGATTTCTTAAGGTGGTTACGTTCTGTTGTAAGGCCTGTTTTTTTGTCTCACGTAATGCCGCTTCAGTGAGCTTTGCGGATAGTCGGAAGGTATTGCCATTATCCTGCTCGACATATTGCATATCGGTAAACTCACTACGAAGTGCCAGAACTGCCTTCTCACGCTGTTCGGCAGATTTGAATCGAAACGCAACCCCACCATCTTTGCCATCAGCCGCTACTGTTGCGCCACGAAGCTTTTTCTTGCGCATTAATGTGCGCGCATCCTGCACACGGTCTTCCTGAAAACGGACCAGTGCAGAATCCATATCGACTTCCATAAGGAAATGCAGACCACCACGCAGGTCAAGACCAAGATACATCGGCAGAGCGTTAAAGGAGGCAAACCATTCTGGTGCTGCGGAGGCAATATTTTGCGCGACAATATAGTCCTCGCCTAACAGCTCACTGAGTTTTTCCCTGGCGCGTAACTGGCCATCAACATCAGAAAAACGAACCAGCAGTCCCTTGTCATCCAGGACAATGCGGCTATAAGCGATGTTTGCGCCATCAAGCACATCGGTCACTTTTTTCTGGGTTGAGTTATCGATGACCTTGTTACTGCGCGCGGCAATTTGCAGGGCTGGATCGGTGCCATAAATGTTCGGTGCGGCATACAGTGCACCGATAGCAAGAATGACAATAATTAAAAGATATTTCCAAACAGGATACTGATTCAACATAGTCCGTTTATCCGAGCAGTGTGATTGCTTTTATCAATATTGATTAAATTGTTATTAGTCTTTTTCAGCGGCTTTGATACTGCCCTTGGGGAGTACCGCTGCAACAGCGTGTCTTTGCATTTTAATCTGCACATTATTGGCAATTTCAAGCGTGACATACTGTTCACTGGTTTCTGTGATCTTGCCGAGAATACCACCATTGGTGACGACTTCGTCGCCCTTACCGATCGACTCGACCAGTTTTTTGTGTTCCTTGGCGCGCTTTTGTTGGGGGCGGATCAATAAGAAGTACATCAGCACCAACATGCCAACAAAAAATATCATACCTTCTGGGCCAGCCTGTTGACCGGTTGCAGGAGCGGCAGCGTGTGCATTTGAAATCAGAAAATTCATGGTTCAGCCTTTTTCTATTTATCTGGTTCAGGGTTCAAAACGGCGCCTATTATGACACAGCCGGCACCGCTTGCGAGCGTCTTTCATAGAAACTTGCGACGAACTCATCCAGCTTTTGCGCGGCAATGGCCTCGCGCAGCCCCTGCATCACAGTCTGGTAATAGTGCAGATTGTGGATGGTGTTGAGCCGGGCACCGAGAATTTCGCCGGTCTTGTCGAGATGGCGCAAATAGGCGCGGCTGTAATTCTGACAGGTGTAACAGTCGCAATGTTTATCCAATGGGCCCGTATCTGTCTGGTGTGCGCTATTACGAATCCTCACCACGCCTTCACTGGTGAATAAATGACCATTTCTGGCATTGCGGGTCGGCATGACGCAATCGAACATATCGATACCGCGGCGCACGGCCTCGACAATATCCTCTGGCGTACCCACTCCCATTAAATAGCGTGGCCGATCCGCCGGCATGACCGGGGTGAGGTGATCCAGCACATGCAGCATCTCGTCTTTGGGTTCCCCCACGGACAGACCACCAATGGCATAACCATCAAAACCAATGTCTTTGAGTCCGGCCAGTGATTCTGCTCGCAAATTCGGATACATGCCGCCCTGCACAATACCAAACAGGGCCGAGGGATTGTCGCCATGTGCCGTTTTGCAGCGTGCGGCCCAACGTAGTGATAACTCCATGGACTCACGCGCCTGTTGTTCGGTAGCAGGATAAGGCGTGCATTCATCAAAGATCATGACAATGTCAGACCCCAGTGAGCGTTGCACCGCCATGGACTCTTCCGGGCCGAGGAACACCTTCTCGCCATTCACCGGGGAGCTAAATTTCACGCCCTCTTCAGTAATCTTTCTGAGGTCACCCAAACTCCAGACCTGAAAACCACCCGAGTCCGTCAGGATCGGCCCCGACCAGTGCATAAAGTCATGCAGATCACCATGGGCCTCGATGATCTCGGTGCCGGGTCGCAGCATCAGGTGAAAGGTATTGCCCAACACAATCTGCGCACCACTGGCCGAGAGCTCTTCTGGTGTCATGGCCTTGACCGTGCCATAGGTGCCGACCGGCATAAACGCTGGCGTATCAACCACACCACGATCAAACGTCATCTGGCCACGGCGGGCCTGCTGATCGGTCTGTAATAATTCAAACTTCATCGGCATCAGGCGATAAACATCGCGTCTCCATAACTAAAGAATCGGTACTTTTCATTCACGGCATGCTGATAGGCCTGCATCACGGCATCATAACCGGCGAAGGCACTCACCAGCATCAACAGAGTCGATTCTGGCAAATGAAAATTGGTCAGCAAGGCATCGACAATTTTAAATTCATAACCGGGGGTAATAAAAATATCGGTCTCACCATTATAGGGCTGCAACTGACCACTACGCCCGGCCGTCTCCAGACAGCGCACGCAGGTGGTACCCACCGCGATCACTCGTCCGCCCTTCGCTTTGGTTTCATTCACCTGCTGGCATAACTCATCGCTGACCTTAATTTGTTCAGAATGCATTTTATGCGTACTGATGTCGTCAACGCGAACCGGCTGGAAGGTGCCTGCGCCAACATGCAAAGTGACATAGGCGGTATCGACTCCCTTTCGTTTCAGACTCGCAAACATCGCCTCATCAAAATGCAGACCGGCAGTCGGGGCCGCTACCGCGCCGGCATGTTTTGCATAAACCGTTTGATAACGCTCGCGATCCTGTTCATCGGCTTCGCGGGTAATATATGGGGGCAACGGAATCTTGCCGATCTGTTCCAGCAGCTCGGTCACCGGCGTATCCGAGGCAAATTTTAAAATAAATAAATCACCTTCCCTGCCCTCAACCTGGGCTGAAATATCATCGGCAAAATCCAGTCGCGTCCCTGCTGAGGGCGACTTACTCGCTCGCACATGCGCCAGCACCTTATGCTCATCCAGCACCCGCTCAACCAGCACCTCAATCTTGCCACCGGTTTCTTTCTTGCCAAACAGACGCGCCGGGATCACACGGGTATCGTTCAACACCAGTAGATCAGCGGGGTTAAGTAATTCTGCAATATCAGCAAACTTGCAATCCTCGATCTGGCCATTCGTTCGACTCAAGGACAACAGCCGACTACCCCCGCGTAGATCGGCAGGATACTGGGCAATCAATTCCTCAGGAAGATGAAAATCAAAGTCAGAGCGCTGCATGGCGCGGAATAGTAGCAGATTTTGACTAATATTCGCGAAGGCTTTGCCGGGATAGCATTGATTCCCTATAATGCCCGCTCCTGTCTACAGACAAATGGCCGAGTGGTGGAATTGGTAGACACGCAGCACTCAAAATGCTGTGCCTTCGGGCGTGTCGGTTCGACTCCGACCTCGGCTACCAACTTAATGTATCGACTTCGTCGATGATGATCTAAGTCCGGTCTCGTCCGGACGGGCGAGGTAC
>JAOULB010000358.1 GCA_029882235.1 Gammaproteobacteria bacterium
TTCGTCCTGGCTCAGAGTTATTATTTTGCTGTTCGTAAGGGCGGATATGAATTTTCTGATCAAGTTGTTCTGCTCGTTGTGCAAGCAGATCCTGATCACCTATGATAACGAGCTCCGCAGCGAGCGATTGTTGGGCAAGACTAATTGCAAGATCAGGACCGATGCCCGCAGGTTCTCCTGGGGTAAACAGGATTCGTGGTGGTGTAGGCATAAAAGCGGTTTAACAGCTCAGTTGTTTAGCCTGTATTCAACATAGGCCTCATCACGAATACGACGAAACCAGTTTTCAGTCGCTTCATTAACCTTGCGTTGATGAATCTGTTGGTGTGCCTGAATACGTTCCTGTTCCTGACTGTTATCATGTGAACGCCGTGACATGACCTGTAATATATGCCAGCCAAACTGGGTACGAAATGGTTGGCTGATAACCCCTTCTTTTGTTTCATTCATAACTTTGTCAAACTTTTTGACCATCATCCCGGGGTTAACCCAACCTAGACTGCCACCTTCAATCGCAGAACCTTTATCATCAGAGTGTGATTTTGCCAGCTTGCCAAAGTCTGCACCTGCGAGTATCTGTTTACGTAATTTATTAAGTTTTTGTTTAGCATCATCATCACTGGTGAGCTGGTTGGTACGAATCAGTATGTGTCGAGCCAGTGTTTGTTTAACTTTATGTTTTTTATTTTTACTACGAGTCCCTTCAAGCTGAATAATATGATAACCGCTGGAGCTTCGTATTGGCTGACTGGTCTCGCCGGGTTTCATCTGCAGTACGATATCGGCAAACACGGTAGGTAGTTGACCGGTTTTGAGCCAGCCCAGATCGCCACCCTGCAGGGCATTTTGGCCATTTGACTTGGCGATTGCAGTTTGTGCAAAGTCTGCACCCTTTTTAATAGACGTCAGAATTTGCTCGGCCTTCTTTTGCGAAAGTTGAATTTGCTCTGGGGTTGCCGCTTCCGGGATGGCAATCAGGATATGGCGGAGGTGATATTCAAGTTTACCTTTGCCACTTTTAGCAGACTGCGAAAGAAAATTATTAACTTCCTGTGGCGTCACGGTAACCTGTCTTTCAACTTCGACTTTTCTTAATCTGTCTGAGGCCATCTGATTTTTCATATTGTCACGAAATTCAGCAAAAGGAACTCCATCCTTGGCCAGTACTTTACGAAATTCCTGCAAGCTCAGTTTGTTTTCTTTGGCAATGTTTTGAATAACACGATTAATGTCTTCATCTCCAATGCGAATACCGCGACGCTCAGCTCTTTGCATCTGAATTTTTTCAAGAATCAATCTTTCCAGCACCTGTTTCTTTAACACTGAGTCAGGCGGCATACTGGATTTCTTCTGTTTGAATTGCTGGCGGATAATGAAGGCGCGACGATCAAGCTCGGTCTTGGTAATAATATCGGTATTAACGACGGCAATAATCTGATCAAGTTCAATAACCTTCTTTGTTGTCGCAAAGCTGGTGCCAGTAAAACCGGAGGCAAGGAAAAAAGTTAATGTAAGCGTCAACAGTGTTTTCATTAATACTACTCTAAATATGTTGAAAAGATTTAATTACTAAACCCAGGAATCATCCGCTGAAGAATAGTGCTTGATTGCTTCTGCTGGCCAAAGCTCGACAGGCCTTTGAGCTCAAGTGCCAGATAGAGTCCCTGATCATAGTCAGCGAGCCCAATATTATAATATTCCCGGTACATTATGCGTAGCCCCCAGCAGCAATTATCGTAGTCAATTCCGACAACGGACTCCTGATTACGTTCATTGTGGATATCGTACTGATTGCCTGCTAGAAAGCGCCAGCGGTCATTAAAGCGCCAGACAAAAGATGCCTCTCTTGTTTCTAGACGGCCTTCACCACTTTCCAGATTTCCCTGTCGTAGTCGATGGCCAAGGTTAAACAAGCGTTCTGATCCAAGGCGAAACTGTAGTCGACTGGTACTGTATTCGGTTCTTTCAGACTCAGGATTCCACTGGATATCGGTATTAAATGAGACGCCGTATCCCGGTGATATTGATAACTGGGCAACATAACTGCTATCACTGCTTGTTTCTGGGCTACCGCCTGGCAAAGTAACTTTGCGATCATCAAAGTACTGGATTTGACCAATGCTTGCCGAAAGCATCTGTTGGCCAGTGAGTTGATGCAGAAAACGCGTAGTGATGAGGGCGCCTAACTGGTTTGTGTCGCCAACGCGATCAGCGCCACTAAAGCGGTTTTCATCAAACAGAGAATTGATGGTAAACGTCTTCAGACCACTATCAAAAACAGGAATATCATCCTGATCATGATAGGGAATGTAAACATAGAACAGACGTGGCTCGAGCGTTTGCAAAAGTGGTGTATTTCCAAAGCTGGTGTCTCGTTCGAGAAATATTCCAGTATCAAGTGAATAAATGGGTACACTAAGCTCAGGATCCTGTTCCGTTTGGCTTTCGGAGTTTTCGCTGTACTGGTAGCTTGTATAGTGCGCGCTAACTTTTGGTACAAAAAATAATGCGTTACTGTGAAGAGGTAAACGGACAGTGGGTTTTATATGTAATCGATCGGCAAGTAAGGCGGTTTCGTCTGGATGATCAAAACGGACCCACTGGCTGGCAATATTGAAATTCAGTTCATTATTAGGTTCAGCAAATCGACTGCTTAAGCTTAGCTGCGGTAAGCGTCGGTAAGGCTCAGCACCGCTCAATGTCTGGTGATCCTGTACAAGGCTGGAGAAGCTAAGAAACGAATTATTGAAATTCAATGCGGCGTATTGTGATAAGTGAGAGGCATTTGGTTCT
>JAOULB010000359.1 GCA_029882235.1 Gammaproteobacteria bacterium
AAAACCGCGAAAAGCAGACTATGTCGACTTCCTGGATGGTCAAAAAATGACCATTGATAGTGGTATCGCCATTTTCTTCAAGGCACCTCATTCTTTTACTGGTGAAGATGTACTGGAGCTGCAGGGGCATGGTGGTCCGGTGGTGATGGATATGCTGCTGAAGCGGACTCTGGAGCTGGGCGCACGTCTGGCGAGGCCCGGTGAATTCTCAGAGCGGGCCTTCCTCAACGATAAAATGGATCTGGCGCAGGCAGAAGCCGTCGCTGACCTGATTGAGGCCGGCTCCGAACAGGCGGCTCGCGGTGCGCTGCATTCCTTACAAGGTGTATTTTCAAGTTGCATCCACGAGCTGGTTGAAGGTCTGACCGAATTACGCATGTTTGTTGAGGCGGCCATCGACTTTCCAGAGGAAGAAATCGACTTTCTCGCTGATGAGCGGATTGGTAAGCGCTTACTGACTATCGAGCAACAGCTTGCTGAAGTGCTGCAACAGGCTGAACAGGGTGCCTTGCTACGTGAAGGGATGCGTGTGGTGCTGGCGGGTAAGCCCAATGCGGGCAAATCCAGCCTGCTGAATGCCCTCGCCGGGCGCGAGTCTGCCATTGTGACGGAAATCCCGGGCACCACCCGCGATGTGCTACGCGAAGAAATTCATATCGATGGCATGCCGCTGCATATCATTGACACCGCCGGTCTGCGCGAATCCGATGATCGGGTTGAGCAGGAAGGCATCAAACGCACCTGGCAGGAGATTGAACAGGCCGATCAGGTGCTGTTACTGATTGATGCGCAACAGGGCCTCGGTGATGAGGAGCAGCAAATCCTGCAACAATTGCCCAGCTCGCTTTCGGTGAGCTATATCTTTAACAAAATTGATCTGGCCAATACCTCTGCGCAATGTGTAACAAAAGAACAGGGCACCGAGATTCATTTATCTGCCAAAACAGGTGATGGGATTAGTCAGCTGCGTGATCATTTGAAAACGGTGATGGGTTACACCGGCACGGGAGAAGGTAAATTTATCGCCCGTCGCCGTCATCTGGATGCACTGCAACGGGCGCAGGACTTTATCGCACTGGCAAAGCAACGCATGCAACAAAAGTCCGGTGAGTTATTGGCTGAAGATCTGCGTCAGGCACAACAGGCATTGGGCGAGATCACGGGTGAAGTCACATCGGATGAACTGCTAGGACAGATATTCACACGCTTTTGTATTGGTAAGTAAGCACTAGCTTCTTTGACAGCGTTGCAAGCATAAGGATATATGCTTTAATTAAAAATAAAACCACGGAGAGGGAGAATAATAATGAGCGCAGTAGATGACGCCAAATCCATACTTGGTTCAGCCAATAGCACCGCGCAGCATGTACGCGCCGTCCATTTAACCTTTTTACTTCTGATTACTTACTTTGCCGTAATTATCGGCTCGACAACCGATATACAGCTACTCAAGGTCAGTCCAGTTACCCTGCCCTTGCTCAATGTCGAGCTACCCATTCTGGAATTTTATGCACTGGCACCCTGGTTTGTGCTGTTAATGCATTTCAATTTATTACTGCAGAGCTATCTACTGGGACGCAAACTACATTTATTTAATCAGCATCTAAAAGACTGTGACAAAGATGTGGCCAACGATTTGCGTGATCAGCTTTTCTCTTTTGCGCTAAGTCATAACATTGTCATGAACCATCATCCAGGACTGATGCGTTTCTTATTAAATAGTATGATCGTGATTAGTATTGTCGTGTTACCGCTGGTTGTTCTGACCTGGGCGCAAACACGTTTTATTCCTTTCCATAGTGAAGCAATTACCTGGAGCCATCGCGTGGTGGTGGCACTTGATTGCGTCATGCTGTGGGCCTTCTGGCCACGTATCATGTTACCCGATGATCAACAGGGCCTGTGGTGGGAACAGGTGCGGAATCGAATTACGAAAAAAATCAAAACCTCACGTAATGCGATTGGCAGCAAGATCCAGTTTATTGGCGAAGTTGAAATTAAGGACGATAATGAACCTCTGATTGAGTTACAACGAACCAGTGGTCAAAAGAGTTTATTATTATCGAGCACAATCTTATTGTTTATCTCCTGGTTCATTGCTGTAATTCCCGATGATGAAAAACCAGAACTCAGTCAGGCGAGCACTGCCATGGTCGATGTAATGAATAATTTATTTATGGAAATGTTTAATATTGAAATTAAAGGTCTATTTCGACAGAACCTTTATATCAAAGATGCAGTGCTGGTAAAAAATGAACCTTCGGCCAAAGTCATTGTTGCATTAAAGAGTGAAGATACCGATGAAAAACACACCGCATTTGATCAAGTGATTGGTTTAAATCTGGCCACACGTGATATGCGAAATGCCAGATTTCAGAATTGTGTTATGCCCAAAGTTAATCTCGCGGGTGCGAAATTAAATGGTATAGAATTTTCAAACGTGCAAATGCAGGGATCAAACCTTGTAGGTGCAAAGTTGAAAAATGCAGAGATGTTAAATGTTTCTATGCAGGGCGCGAATATGACGGCAGCTAACCTGCTTGAAGCCGTAATGAGTAAGCCAAATCTCAAAGGTGTAAACATGACATCTACAAATTTACAGGGAGCAACGCTAAGTTATGCCAACATGCAGGGGGTAAATTTAAACTGGGCACAATTACAGGGCGCTGATCTTGCGAATGCTAATCTGCAGAGTGCAAATTTAAATTTCGCTCAATTACAGGGCGCTAATCTGGAATCGGCGGATTTGCGCGGCGCTGATCTTTCTAATGCTAATTTAAGTGGTGCTCTGT
>JAOULB010000360.1 GCA_029882235.1 Gammaproteobacteria bacterium
AGAATAAAATGTGAACTTTCCTTAACGTGAGGCTGATTATATTGATGCGCCTTGGAAAAGGTATCGTGCATGCGCTGTTTAGCTTCATCACTCTCGATCACAATAAACTTCCACGGCTGTGAATTAATTGACGATGCAGAAAGCCGCATGGCTTCGAATAACACGTCAAGATCATCACTCGATACTTTTCGTGTTGAATCATATTTCTTACAGGTATAACGCCACATTAGATCATCAATAACAGGATGTTTCATTTATTTCCTCATACATTTCTTTGATTAACATAACTGGATACTCTCTCAGCATCCTTCAATTAAATGCCGATCCGCTGATAGGCCATCATACAGGTGACTCATTAACGCGCGAATACGTGCGGTCTGACGCAAATCACCATGAGTCAGAATCCATAACTTGCTTTTAAAGAACTCAATTCCTGGCGAATCAATGCGCGTCAGTGTTGGCTCCTGTTCTCCAATCAAACAGGGCAAAGCCGCTACACCCAGCCCTTCTTTTGCAGCTTTGGCCAACGCCGTGACACTATCCGTTGAAAATTTTATCCGTGGAGTTGGTTTATTTTTCCAGACATGTTTTGCCAATGACGGCAAATAGAAATGACACAGTAAATAATCATATTCCCAGACTTCTTTTACACCTGATGTTTGTAAATAGGCATCATGCACATACAGCCCCATACGAAATTCACAGATTTCTTTTGCAATACAATTCTGTGGCGGTGAATCAGCGACACGAATAGCCAGGTCGGCCTCACCTCTTGCTATCTGAAAAATGACAGATGACGGTAGTAATTCGACATTGATGTCAGGATGTTTACTATAAAAGCTAGCCAGATGCGGCATCAACAGATAATTGCTCACGCCTTCTGGCGTGGTTAAACGAACATTACCCTGCAGTTGTAGATTCTTGCCCTGGAGTTCGCGTTGTAGCTCAATCATTTCTTCTTCGATATTACTGGCCATGCGCATAACCAATTCTCCCGCCTCTGTCATCGCATAGCCCTGTGGAGTTCGGGTAAAGAATCGACTGGCAAATCTCTCTTCTATGTTATTGATTTGCCTGAAAACAGTGCTGTGGCTCGTGCCTAGAACCCGCGCTGCACCGGCCAGGCTGCCCTCTCGGCATATCGCCAGTACAATTCTCAAATCATCCCAATCCATATCGGTCGTCGTATTCATTTTTATCAGCCTGTCCGTTTTTGCAAAGCATCATTTCAGATATGTCTATTCTCATTTCATATTTAAACACACTAAAATCACTTCCAGCAAATATAAATCATTCGTTTTTAGGAAAGGAACCATTATGGCCAACATGCTAAGCAATAAAGAACCCTGGGATCTGGTTGCACCAGGCTATACCGACATCACTATGAAGATGTTTCGTATCTACGCACTCGCGGCATTAGATTTGATTCAAACACAAAGAGACGATCATCTCATCGACATTGCCTGTGGCCCGGGTACGGTTGCAGTAGAAGCGGCCCCACGCGTTCAATCTATTGAGGCCGTGGATTTTTCACAAGCCATGTTAGACAAACTACATGCAATCATTAAAGACAAAGGCATCAGCAATATTCATCCACGTAATAGTGATTGTCAGCATCTGCCGTATGAGAATGAAAAATTCGATGCGGCAATTTCGCTTTTTGGCTTAATGTTCTTTCCAGATCGAATCAAAGGCTACGCTGAAATCTATCGTACCTTAAAACCTGGCGGAAGAACTGTTATCTCAAGTTGGGCACCCGTTGCAGAGTCCAATGGTTTTCAATTGGTGTTTGGCACACTGCGTGCGATTAACCCGAATATACCTGAACCTCAAACGGAGATTGAATCACTGGAGAACCCAGAATTCTTCAAATCAGAAATGGAACAGGCAGGATTTAAAAATGTAGAAATTCATCGCGTAACGGGTGAAATCCCATTTACCAACGCGGATGACTTCTGGAATGACATGGTTCGCGCCAATGCACCAATTGCCATGTTTAAAAACAGCATGAGCGAAGATGACTGGACAGTAAAAAACCAGACAGCCATCGAACACATAACGCAACAGACAAAAAACAAACCTAAAGCCTTACAGGCTCATGCATGGTTGGGTTTTGGCGTTAAATAGTAACAACGAGAAACTTTGTTATGTCTAATCATATAGATCGGCGATCAATGGGAATAATTAGATAAAGAAAACATTTAACATCCTTTACTCCAAAAATAAAGCCCACAGAGTGGGCTTTAAATTAAGGACATACATTTTTACTTACTTGTTATAACGATAGGCACTGAAATGCGCATCAACACGTTCATCCTGACCTAAGGTAAATTCAAACATGCAGTAATCATCCACATAATCCATGAAGTTAGTGATTGGGTCAGGCCCTCCACCACGACAGGTATCTCGACCAATTGGACAACCATAAGCAGGCGAGCGTTCAGCCGCTGTATCAGCTACATAGTCACCTGTTTTCTTATTGCAGCCATTTTGAAAAGTATGGTACAGCCCAAACCAGTGGCCAACCTCATGAGTTAAAGTATCGCCTTCATTATAAGGTGCAGTAGAACCACCGGGTAAACTACCATTCAGAATGACAACACCATCATTAGATGGTGCAGACTCGTACGATGATGGGAATGTCGCCCAACCTAACAAACCACCACCTGGGTTAGCTATATAAATATTTAAGTCGTCTGCTGAACCAATACGTAATGCACTTTTCGCCTGTTGTTCAGCTGTTGAACCATAGGTCATCGCATACCATTCAGCATTATCCGTATAATCTATC
>JAOULB010000361.1 GCA_029882235.1 Gammaproteobacteria bacterium
CATCGGCCGCGCACAAAACTTTAGCTTAAGTGATATCGACGGAAATAAATATGAATTAAATAGCTCAAAAGGGCGCTGGGTTTTTCTTCACTTTTGGGCAAGCTGGTGTGGTCCCTGTCGTAAAGAGATGCCAAAAATCCAGCAGTTAGCGGATAAGATGAAGGGTGAAAAATTTCAGATCGTCATGGTGAATACGGCTGAGGATGCAGATACCGTTTTTGAGTTTTTAGCGTCTATTAATGTTGGTCTGACTAGCTTGTTAGATATTGACGGGCAGGTGACCGAAGTATGGAAGCCGCGTGGTTTACCCACTTCTTTTTTAATAAACCCTGCAGGCCAGGTTAAGTATCAGGCTATCGGCGGGCGTGATTGGGGGAAGCCAATCTATATCAATTTTATTAAAAATCTTTTGCGGGCGGATGGTAGAACTAAATAAAGTTGAATCGCTGCGCGATGGTTGTTGGGTTACGCGTCGCTAACCCAACCTACATTTATAACTGGATTCCGGCCTTCGCCGGAATGACGGGGTTTGAATCGCTTTGTGATGGTTGGTGGGCGGTGCCCACCCTACGTTTCTGATGGCGGGGGGATATGTGGAATCGCTGCGCGGTGCTATTTTGATCCCCTCACCCCAGCCCTTTGATTCGCTACATCCATGTAGCTTACCCTGATAACAACCCCATAATATACTGGTTGAACATGAGTATGGATGTGTAGTCTTATATGCGTATGAATAAACAACACGCCCAGCAAACCGCCGCGACCATTTCGTCACTCGATGAGCTTGCGCAATGTGTCGATTACTCGTTTATGGATACGCTCAATTGTGATCCTGAGGCGACGGAAGACGGGGTGGATCACCGCCCACGCCAGGTCTTCATGGGGCATTATGTTCCTGTTAATCCCACTCCCATCGAAGCGCCCGAGTATGTGGCGCACAGTACGCAGTTTTTCAAGGAACTGGGTTTCGCCGATAGTCTGGCTGAGTCCGCCGAGTTTATGCGTGTCTTTAGTGGTGATCTTTCGCAGGTGCCTGCGCCGATGCGCAAGCTGGGGTGGGCCACGGGTTATGCACTGTCCATCTTCGGCACGGAGTATTACCAGCAGTGTCCGTTTAATACGGGCAATGGTTATGGGGATGGTCGAGCCGTTTCGGTGCTTGAGCTGGTGATCCCTGATCAGCCCCCCGATCAACATGGCGCTCGACGCTGGGAAATGCAGCTCAAAGGTGGTGGGCGCACGCCTTACTGCCGTGGTGCCGATGGTCGCGCTGTGTTGCGCTCGAGTGTGCGGGAGTTTCTGGCACAGGAACACATGCACGCGCTGGGTGTGCCCACGTCGCGGTCCTTGAGTTTGTATGTTTCGAAAACAGAGACGGTCGAGCGGCCCTGGTATTCGGAGGGTTCGCGATCCTTTGATCCGGATATCATGGGTTCCGAGGCAGTGGCGATCTCGACACGGGTTGCGCCGTCCTTCATTCGGGTGGGTCAAATCGAACTCTTTGGACGCCGCGCGCGTAAGCAGGAACATCCCACTGCCTTGGCGGAACTTGAGAAGATTGTTTTGCACCTGATTGATCGTGAGTACGCCGATGTGATTGATACGAATCTTGGCCTGGCCGAGAAAGTCGTGATGCTTGCGCAAGAGTTTCGTCGTCGCCTGACCGCGCTGGTGGCGAACTGGGTGCGTGTGGGTTATTGCCAGGGTAACTTCAATAGCGATAACACGCAGGCGGGTGGTTATACACTGGATTATGGTCCCTTCGGATTTATTGAGGTCTTTGACCCTAACTACCAGCCATGGACAGGTGGCGGGGAACACTTCGCGTTTTTTAATCAACCCGTGGCCGCGGAACGCAATTTCGAGATGTTTTGTTCTGCCTTACAACCCTTACTGGATAATGATACCGATGCGATGCAACAGCTTAATGCGCTTCGCAGTGGCTTTGCAACGGAGATACAAACGGAACTGGAAAAGATGTTTGCATCCAAGTTGGGGCTTGCCACTCTGGATAGGGCATTGTTTAGTGATCTGCTCAATCTCATGATGCAGACTTCGGTCGATTACACCATCTTTTTCCGCGAGCTTTCATCAATACCGGATGATATTGAGCCATTGAAAAAAAGTTTTTACAGTCAATTAAATGCAGAGCTAGAACAGCGTTGGACTGCGTGGCTGACTAAATGGCAATCGCTGGTGAGCAGTTCGAGTGAAGCGATGAAACGCATTAATCCAAAATACAGTTTACGCGAGTGGTTGCTGGCACCGGCGTATCAGCAGGCAGCGAAGGGCAACTATGCATTAATTCGAGAACTGCAGGACGTTATGACGCAACCCTATGCGGAGCAGTCACAAGAGGTGGAAGAGAAATACTACAGACTGAAGCCCGCCGAGTTCAAACAGCTTGGTGGTCTGTCGCACATGAGTTGTTCTTCATAAACAAGCTTTGTTATTTGTTGTTGTTACTGAGGTTTTTTATTCTTAGGCTTCTCAAGGGCGCTGACGCGTTTATCAAGCCTGGTTTTATCCAATTCGAGTTTCTTTAATTGTTTGCTTAGCGTCGCTTCGGTTGTTTTCAGTCCGGTGACTTGTTTGCTTAGCGTATTCTTGTCTGTTTCCAGTTTGCTTATTTTTTCATTTAAGGCAGTCTTGTCAAATTCCAACGCGGATACTTTTATATTTAATTTGTTTTTGTCTGATTCCAGTCCGCTTACTTTTTGATTCAGCGTTTGCTTATCGCTTTCGAGTTCAGTGAGTTTTTTGTTGAGTGTGGCATTGGCTGTTTCAAGT
>JAOULB010000362.1 GCA_029882235.1 Gammaproteobacteria bacterium
ACCCATTTGCCAGCAGCGATCAATCACTTCCTGTGCACGACGTTCTATTTCCGGATTACCACGTTGTACTGAGGCAAAGTCCAGATCTTCATGGCTTTCACCTGTAGCCATTGATGATGCCGCACCTCCACCTAAACCAATTAGCATGGCAGGACCACCAATGACGATCATCTGTGCACCGGCTGGAATGGTTCCTTTTTCAACATGATCGGCGCGAATATTCCCGACACCACCAGCCAGCATGATGGGCTTATGATAGCCACGGACTTCTTCACCCTCGGGGCCGGGAACCTGTTGTTCATAACTGCGGAAGTAACCACAGATATTCGGGCGACCAAATTCGTTATTAAACGCGGCCGCACCAATGGGCCCCTCAAGCATAATATCGAGTGCCGAGACAATGCGTTCAGGTCTCCCATGATCCACTTCCCAGGCTTGGCGATAGTCAGGCAGCTTTAGATTGGAAACAGAAAAACCGCATAGACCTGCTTTGGGTTTTGAGCCAATACCGGTCGCACCTTCATCCCGGATTTCCCCACCCGAACCCGTCGCTGCACCGGGGAATGGCGCAATGGCGGTTGGATGATTGTGGGTCTCTACCTTCATCAGGATATGAATATCCTGTTCGTGATACCCATAATGACGATCTTCTGGTGAGGGATAAAAACGACCTGCCTTAAATCCTTGCATGACCGCTGAGTTATCACTATATGCCGACAGTATGCCTTCGGGATGAGCGTTATAGGTGTTACGGATCATATTAAACAGGGACTTATCCTGTTGCTGACCATCAATGATCCAGTCAGCATTAAATATTTTGTGGCGACAATGTTCTGAATTTGCCTGCGCAAACATCATTAATTCAATATCAGTTGGATTACGCTTTAAAGCAGTGAAGTTTTCGACCAGATAATCAATCTCATCTTCAGCAAGCGCAAGCCCGAGCGTTGAATTAGCTGCTACTAGTGCATCTCGTCCACCCTGCAGGATGTCTACATCGGTATAAGGGCGAGGTTGTTGTTGTTGAAAAAGTCGTTCAGCTTCTTCAATACTGTCGTAAACAGATTCGATCATTCGATCATGCAGGCAGGCCTTGATTTGTTGCATGTCTTTAATTGGGGTCTGACTCGAAATGTAATAGACAATACCGCGTTCGATCCGATTGATCATGCCAAGGCCACAATTATGCGCAATATCAGTAGACTTGCTTGACCAGGGTGAAATAGTTCCGGGACGGGGAATCACCAACAAGGCTGTGCCTTCAGGTTCAGATGCAGCTTGCTCTGCACCATAGTCGAGTAAGGAGTTTAAAACGGTTGATTGTTGTGCGTTTAGCTTGCCATCAACATCAATGAAATGGATGAACTCGGCATGTAGCGATTGAACGCCGGGATCGATCGCCTGCAATGAGCCTAGCAGCTTGGAGAGACGAAGTGATGAAAATGCGGCACTACCGCGTATTCGCAGCATGTTTTAAACCAGGACTCAGGTGAAATTAGAAGACAGGAATGATACTGCAAGTCGCCAGTTTCTACCAGCGTGAAGCGTCCGCTAATTCCTGCATAACTTCATTAATTGCACTTTCATTATTATCGATGACACAGACTACATTACCATAACTACAGACAGACATTTGCGGACCCTTGACGATCCAGCCACCGGGTGGTGTCCAGCCATTGATCTGAGTAAACATGGCCAGTTGATCGGCATTGCCCTGAACAATACGTTTATAATCGTGCGCGAACTTTGCCAAACCCGCCAGTTGCTGCTCATCAGGCATACCATAACCTTCGACAACAGCACCATCATCACGAAAATGACAAACTGCCATTACCCCATCGACTGCCATTAACTGTTTAATCATGTTCAGTCTCCGGACTAGCCAGCCAGAGCCGCATAGGCCTGTTCATAATTCACTTTATCATTGGGAACAATGACACCACAGTCTTTACTCACCACAGCCGTCCAGTTAAAACCAACCAGAGTAAAACCTTCAATCGGATAAAAACCCTGCATACCGGTCATATTTTCCCAGCCTCTTGCCTGCATGGTGGCAATGGCCATATTTGCAACACAGACATGGCAAAGAAGATCAAGTGCTGACTCATTCAGTTCACTACCTTCTGCAATCGTATGTTCTAATAACTCACCTTTATCACTAAACCGAAAAGCACCTATAGCGTCATCCAGTTTCATTAGATTTGTAATATCTGCCATCTCTAACTCCCACTCACCACATCTATATTATTCGTTATACCAGGGTACCTTCCTGATCAGGTACCTTGTCCTGCATAAGTTGCATGACCTCATTCACCGAAGCACTATTGTTGTCGATGAAGGCAAAATAATTTGCGATCACACAAACGCTAAAATGAGCACCGCGAACAATCCAGCCTCGTGCTGGAGCACAACCACAGTCATTATTCAGGGATTTCATCATATCGGCCTGCATATGTACGGCCATGGTTGTCGCACGACACATGATGGAGGCCATGCGCGCTTTTTCATCATCCAGCTGTCCTTCATAAGAAAACCGATCACCGCGGTAAGAATACTCCCCGGCAGCAATCACCCCCGAAATTCCAGCTAGTTCATTAATTAGATTCATAATTGTTCAATTAAAATTTTTGTTGAAAATACGGCAAACTATTTAAATTCAGTCTATGCTGATGGTTCAGCTTCAACTATGATCTATATCATCACATCTCGTCTATGATTTGCAACTATTACAATGAGTGATTCAGAAATTACCAGCGCTCCCCCTGCCGGAGTCCTC
>JAOULB010000034.1 GCA_029882235.1 Gammaproteobacteria bacterium
CCCATCCACCGCTGGGCGAAGTTGTGCCAGTAAGTCCCCCTCGGAACTGAATTGCATGGAAATGGGTGGGTTGAGAATCGAAACGTGATAGTGCAGATGCTTATATTCTTCAGTGGTCAGTGCTGGAAAGCGCGGATCCCGAAAGGCTGCGGCGTAAGCATTTTCGACCAGATCCTGAACCAGTGGCCGACTGGCGACGAGTGTACCGATACAGCCTCTGAGTTGGTCATTTATCGTTAAAGTAACAAAGCAGGCACCTTGTTCAGTGAGTGTATTTTCATATTCATTCAGATTTACAGGGAGTGGCGATGAATGTTCCAGTCCATATTTAACAGAAGCTGCTGCGAGCTTGAGCAGAATTTGTTTGTGTTTTGTTTCCAGCATGACTACTTACTGGAAAAGATAGGCGCCATAACCGACGACTTTGTCGTGAGTGCCGGCAGTGTCCCCTGAGTTACGCAGATCAATATTCGTCGCATGCAGGCCAAAGCGTTGGGCCAGATAGAGTAAACCATTAAGCGGATCACGACCGCAGGCGTTTTCATAGTGAATGTTTTTGTAATCCAGAGATTCAATCGCTTGTGAGGTTTGCCTGTCCAGCTGTTTAGCTGTTTCATAATCATGGTAATGGCTCAGATCAGAGCTAATCACGATCAAAGTTTCTGGTCCATTCCATAACAGTGACAGGGCGCGATCAACATCTTCTGGACTTACCTGCCCAACAAGTAAAGGTACAAGAGTAAATTCACCAAGAACCTGTTGTAAAAAGGGTAGATGAACCTCAAGACTATGCTCCAATGCGTGAGCTTCATCATTACTACGTACAACTGTTAACTCATTTAGCCTGGGTATACTCTCCTGATCGACAGGTATTAATCCAAGTGGTGTAGAAAAATGTGTCGCCGTGCTGGTCGCAATGCCACGGAGTGGAACCCGATGGGATGGGCCTAATAAGACAACTTTGCTTATCTTGCCCTGAACAGATTTCAGGTTGATATAGGCACTTGCCGCAACAGGACCCGAATAAATATAACCGGCATGTGGTGCAATAATAGCCTTTGGGGCTTTGCCTGATTGAGGTTTTGATTGAGATAAATAAGACTGCACCATGTCACGAAGTTCATGCGCATCAGCAGGATAAAACGTGCCTGCTACGGCAGCCGGGCGTATTTGTTGTTTCATATCTAAACAATAGGGGTTAGGGTCAATGTGTGCAAGCCAGTTAAATCATCCAAACCAAGAAAAATATATAACTAAAGTAGTCAACTAAATCAGTTAGGCGATTGCAGGATTGAAATACAACTATTATGCAACTATTAACTTAATATGTTAGTAGAGAAATTACTATGAGCGATTTCCCCATAGATTCTGCCACAGCTACACCCGTGAAGTTCTGGCATAAACTGGATGATGATCGTATTCAGTGCGATCTCTGCCCGCGTTATTGCAAGTTGCATGAGGGCCAGCGTGGACTTTGCTTTGTCCGGGGAAGATTGGGCGACACAATGGTATTAACGACGTATGGCCGCTCCAGTGGTTTTTGTGTCGACCCGATTGAAAAAAAACCATTGAATCATTTTTTACCCGGTACCCCGGTATTTTCCTTTGGTACAGCAGGATGTAACCTGGCCTGTAAGTATTGTCAAAACTGGGATATTAGTAAGTCGCGCGAGTTTGATACTCTCGCCGATCAGGCTACTCCAGAAATGATTGCGCTGGCAGCAAAAAAACATGGATGCAAAAGTGTTGCCTATACCTATAACGATCCCGTTATTTTTCATGAGTATGCTATTGATGTGGCAAAGGCCTGTAAGGAATACAATATAAAATCAGTCGCTGTGACTGCAGGCTATGTTTGCCCTGAACCTCGAGCTGAGTTTTATCAATACATGGATGCAGCAAATGTAGACCTTAAGGCTTTTACTGAAAGCTTTTACCACAAACTAACCGGGGCGCACCTGCAAGACGTTTTAGATACACTTATATATTTAAAGCATGAAACAAAGGTCTGGCTGGAGTTAACGACTTTATTGATTCCTGGAGAAAATGATTCAGACAAAGAACTTACTGAACTAAGCCAATGGGTTGCAGAAAATCTGGGGCCTGATGTGCCCCTGCATTTTTCCGCCTTTCATCCCGATTACAAAATGACTTCAACACCCGCTACTCCTGCATCAACATTAACCAGGGCAAGAGAAATCGCGATCAATAATGGCTTGCGCTATGTCTATACCGGCAATATTCATGACAAATCAGGTGGTAGTACCTATTGCCATAATTGTGGTCAGATATTAATTGGTCGTGACTGGTATGTATTGTCAGATTGGAACCTGACCGATGATGGGCATTGCAACAAATGTGGTGCCCAATGTGCCGGAGTTTTCGAAAGCGCACCAGGAACCTGGGGAGCAAAACGTCAACCGGTACGTCTTAGCTTATCAGCATAAAAAACGGGCTCCTGAGAGCCCGTTTTATCTGTTTTTAGATAACCAGAAAGACTTAGTCTTCTTTGTGGCCTCTAAAAACAATTAAGAACATCAGCAGGGCAATCAGACCGGCAATGCCTTCTTTCGAGAATTGACCAACAATCACGCCCAGATTGTTCACCACACCTGTGGTGCCTGGGAATAATACATCGATCGTTACGAAGGCAAGAATTAACGCCAGACCCAGTTCCGTACCTGTACGAAGCCAGTCAGTCGTTGCAGTCATCGTGTCTCTGATGATGTCTTTTTTAGCTTTCGCTTTAGATTTTGAAGCCATTACATTTTCTCCTGTTCAGTATTTCAGTGTGAATTGGAAGGATGTTCCTAATCACGTGAAAAAATTGTGATAAAGACAATGAGTGAAATCAGTCCTACCAGACCATGACCAACAAAGCTTTTAACTAATGTCGCAACATTAGCAACGATATTGGTGGTTCCGGGGAACAGCATATCAACAACTAGAAAGGCTGCAGCCAGAGTCAGACCCAGGCCCATGATTCCATGTAGAGAATCTGTAATTTTTTCTAATGCACTATTCATTTTCATAGTGATAACCTCACTTACTATTTGACTAATTTCATAGTAGACCAAGATATTAGCGACGGAATGGGCAAAGGCATTAATTTAATTAGAAAAATTTCTAAAGTAATGGGTATATAAAAATTATAAATACCTTGTAAAAAATAGTTTTTTAATACTTTATGAATTTTTTGTGTCTTTGGTTTAGTAACTGTTATTTTGTGATCAAGTGCACATTATTATAATGGTTATCCGATGCTTCCGATTTTAAAATTAATAACAACTTCCAACTGAGAGGTTCTTATGTATTTCTGATTTGGAATATTCGGTTTTTGTAAGAGCCATTCTTCAGGCATTTTATCTACTGGTTTGTTTATTATTCTTTCAATTAACGTCGGTGATTTTTACACATGACTTATGAAAAAAATTAGACTGACTAATCAATGACTTACAACAGGCTATGCAGGAATAAGGTTTGATACTTTATTAATATTGTCAGGATATTTTACACAATAATATTGTAGAAATGATATAAGCTATTGATATTTAATGGAATATTATAATGGCACGAAACATGCTAGCTATATAAAGGTGAATGGAATCACAGCAAATGGAATAACCGAGAATGGATTAACAGTTGAATTTTTCAACATAAAAAATGAGGAAACAATAATGAAAAAAACAGTACTTAAGCTACTTGCGGCATGTAGCATCGCCTTTTCGCTATCATTCAATGCACATGCACTTTCTAATCTAGGTGAACCAGTACCTGAAGACCTGATTATTACCTTTGGTGATTATGAATGGGTCTGGGCCTCTCCCTGTTCAGGTGGTTGTAGCACAATTACTCTTTATGATGACTGGGTCTATGCCAGCACTATCCCAGAACTCTCATTGGGCGATACATTAATTGCAGGTGCTGCTTTTGATCACGAGTTATGGCCAGATATGCTTTCTTCTTTCGTAAGAGAAGATGGCTCAGCTGTATGTGCGTCAGCCTATTTTGATAACACATGGAATCACTGTGATGTTATCAATCTTGAACAAGGTCTTGTTGCTGATAGAACAAACGGCAGCTACTGGGAAACATTCCTGGTACGTAGCGCCAATGTTCCTGAGCCAGCACCGCTTGCCCTGATGGCATTTGGTTTGCTCGGTCTTTTACTTACTCGCAAAAAAGCTAGCTAAGTAGTTAAGAACCACAAGCTCAATCAAAACCCCAGATTCTTACTGGGGTTTTTTATTTTATGTCACAGAAAATTCTGCTTGGGCTGTCTAAATTAGATATGAACATTTTTTGTTTAATCATCCATAAAAGCTATCAATAACTGATATTTGGTGATTTTGTTAAAGACTAAGCTTATCAATATTATTTTATTAAGTTGTAAGGAATAGTTTACACAAAATAATAAAGGGAAATTGTAAGTGATTGTAATTGAAGGAAAATATAGTTTGGCACGGAAACTGCAAGTATGAATGAAAGTTAGTAAAAATTTCGAACTTTTGTAAAATAATTTTCACTCAAACAGGGGACTATGTAATGAAAATGTCTTTCGTAAAATTAATTGCAGCAGTTGGTATCGCTCTGTCGTTATCATTCAATGCTAATGCACTTTCTAATCTGGGCGAACCAGTACCTGACGATCTGATTATCACTTTTGGTGATTATGAATGGGTATGGGCTTCACCATGTTCTGGTGGTTGTAGCACACTTAACCTGTATGATGACTGGGTTTGGGCCGGCGATGTTGCTGAACTCAATCTTGGTGCCTCTCTTTTACAGGGTGCTGCTTTCGATCACGCACTGTGGCCTGATATGGAATCATTCATCCGTGCCGATGGTTCAGCAATCTGTGCGTCAGCTTACTTTGATCCACGTTATGACCACTGTGATATCGGCGATATGCGCGCTGGATACATTGCTGATCGTAACAATGCTAACAACTGGGAAGCATTCCTGGTTCGTGCCGCCAATGTACCTGAGCCAGCTCCACTTGCGCTGATGGCTTTTGGTCTGCTTGGTCTGTTACTCACACGCAAAAAAGCTGCTTAAGTTAAACTTACTTAATTAGTTTGACTGTAAAAGCCCCGGTTTAGCCGGGGCTTTTTTTATGCAAGATATTTTTATATTAAGACTCGATACTTGAGTGAACATTTTTTACACGAATCCGATAAAATCTCCTGCTTACAGTTTTTGAGAATTGACAAATATGAGCCAGAGTAAAATCCGTATTGGTTTTTTAACTGTGTCTGACCGTGCCAGCCGTGGTGATTATGAAGACCTGGGTGGTCCAGCCATGGTGGATTGGCTGGAAAAGGCGTTAAGCAATATATGGGAGCCAGTAACTCGATTGGTGCCAGATGAACAGTCTGAGGTAGAGAAGACGCTGTGTGAGCTGGCGGACGATGAGGGATGTTGCCTGATTGTGACAACGGGCGGAACCGGTCCAGCCAATCGTGATGTGACACCAGAGGCAACCGAAGCGGTGTGTGAGAAGATTCTGGATGGCTTTGGTGAACAGATGCGCTCAGTTTCACTACAATTTGTCCCTACAGCGATCTTGTCACGTCAAATCGCCGGAATCAGAGGAAATTCCCTGATTATTAATTTACCAGGCAAGCCATCGGCTATCGCTGATTGTCTCAATGCCGTATTCCCTGCAGTACCTTATTGCATTGATCTCATCGACGGTCCTTATCTAGAGACAAACGACTCGTTTGTGAAGGCCTTTCGCCCCAAACACGCCAAAAAGCCGGAATCCTGAGTTGTGACACTGAAAATACCAGTGGAGATTCATACCCTTCGCCAGATTGTCGAATGGGGTGCAGAGCAGTTTGACCAGGCGGGTCTTTATTTTGGCCATGGTACGGAAACGGCACTGGATGAGTCTGCCTGGTTAGTCTCTCATGTGTTAAACGTATCGCCCGATTATTCCGGTGTTGATGTTGAGCAAAGACTAGATGAATCCCAGAAACAGGCGATTGCTAAGCTATTGCAACGCCGGATCGAAGAAAAGCGGCCTGCGGCATACCTGATCAATGAAGCCTGGTTTGCTGGACATGCATTTTATGTCGATGAAAGGGTACTGATACCCCGTTCACCTCTTGCGGAATTAATAAATGAAGAATTTCAACCCTGGATAGGCCAGCATCAGATAGAAAATATTCTTGAAATTGGCACGGGCAGTGGTTGTATTGCGATTGCCTGCGCATTAGCCTTTCCAGAAGCAAAAAAGCTTGTTGCAACAGATATCTCTGACGAGGCATTGGCGGTCGCGGCGATGAATCGATCTCGCTATGGACTGGAAGACCGACTGGAATTAATACAATCAGATCTTTTTTCGAGCTTAGCTACGCAGCAATACGATATAATAATCAGCAATCCCCCCTATGTTGATGCGCAGGATATGGCGGATCTACCGGATGAATTTCGCCATGAGCCCGAGTTGGGACTTACTGCAGGACAGGATGGTCTTGATCTGGTTGTGCCTATGCTTGCTCAGGCGAGTGATTATTTAAAACCCGGAGGGATTATTGTTATTGAGGTTGGAAATAGCTGGGAAGCTTTAGAACAGCGGTTTCCAGAAGTACCATTTACCTGGCTTGAGTTTGAGTATGGAGGAGAGGGCGTATTCCTACTCACCGCAGAGGTTTTATCAGAATTCCGAAATAGTTTTATTTCCGAGTCCTGAACATAGTTAAATTGATCAATATCAAGCCGATCCAGCCATAAAGAAGTGTAAACTGCCAGCTCAGGATGTTTAGAGCATGAATATGTCAGAAATTAGTTTTGATCCAGATTTAATCCGACGCTATGACAAGGCGGGACCACGCTATACGTCATATCCTACCGCGGTTCAGTTTCATGAAGGTTTTGCTGAGCGGGAATATAAAGATGTTGCGATAAACAGTAACGCGACCCATCAGCCTCTTTCATTATATTTTCATTTACCGTTTTGTGACACCATCTGTTTTTATTGTGCCTGTAATAAAATTGTCACAAAAAACCGGAAACACACAGCGCCATATCTACAGCGATTGTTTCAGGAAATTGCCATGCAAGCGGCGCTATTTGATCAGAATAGAACTGTGACTCAGTTACACTGGGGCGGTGGCACACCCACATTTTTAAGCCATGCTGAAATGCGTGAGTTAATGAGTGAAACGCGTCGTTATTTTAAATTGCTTGATGATGATTCTGGTGAATACTCCATTGAAGTTGATCCGCGAGAAGCTAATACAGAGACGATCAATTTATTAAGAGAATTGGGTTTTAACCGCTTAAGCCTCGGCGTACAGGATTTTGAACCCGCAGTACAAAAAGCCGTTAATCGCATTCAATCAGAGGCGATTACAGAAGAGGTCATTCAGGCCGCTCGTGCGTCAGGCTTTCATTCAGTCAGTATAGATCTGATGTATGGGCTTCCTCTACAGACGGTTAATACATTTTCTCAGACGCTGGATAAAGTCATCGCGATGTCTCCGGATCGTCTGTCTGTTTTTAACTATGCTCATATGCCACAGATGTTTAAAACACAACGACAGATCAACGAGTCTGATCTGCCATCAGCGGATGAAAAGTTAAATATATTGCAATTGTGTGTACAAAAACTTACTGCTGCGGGTTATGTTTATATTGGTATGGATCATTTTGCCAAGCCTGACGATGAGCTGGCATTGGCCCAGAAAAATGGCACTCTGTATCGAAATTTTCAGGGCTATTCAACGCAGTCCGAATGTGATCTGATTGCGATGGGTATTACATCTATATCCAAGGTTGGCGATAGTTATTGTCAGAACGTTAAGACAATTAAAGAATATGAGGAACGAATTGATAATGGCCATCTGCCCATGTTTCGGGGGATTGGTTTAACAGCAGATGACTTACTACGCCGAGAAATAATTTCACAATTGATTTGTCACTTTAATCTGGATATTCCAAGAGTGGAAAATCAATATAATATTAAATTTACTGAATATTTTGATGTGGAATTTAGCGAATTAGAACAAATGCAACAGGATGGACTGCTTAATTACTCAAGCACGCATATGCAGGTTTTGCCAGTAGGAAAATTCCTGATTAGAAATATATGTATGATATTCGACAAGTATTTGCGCGAATCAGGCGAAAAGAGATTTTCTAAAGTCATCTAGTTTTATGCTGCAGAAGTTTTGCTTGGTTTTTTGATAATTTTCTGCAGAGTGCTAACAGGTTCAGGTTTACCAAAGTGAAAACCTTGCGCAAAGTTAACACCAATTGTCTTCAGTTTGGCCAAAATTTGTTCGTCTTCGACATATTCAGCAATAGTTTTAATTCCCATCACCTTACCAATCTGATTAATGGATTCTACAAATGCCATGTCAGTCGGGTCGTTAATTATATCTCTAACAAAATAGCCATCTATTTTTAAATAATCTACGGGCATATTCTTTAAGTAGGCAAAAGAAGACAGACCACTGCCAAAATCATCTAAGGCAAATTGACAGCCGATACCTTTTAATACCTGAATAAACCGAATGGCCTGAGAAAAGTTAGCAATCGCCGCTGTTTCGGTTATCTCAAAAATTATCTGCGTCGGTGATATGTTTGTTTGGTTAAATTTGTCGATAACAAAATCAAGAAAGTGATTGTCGCACAAAGACTGGCCTGAAATATTAATGGAAAAATATATATTAGAATTGATTCTATTTAGAAGGATTAATTCGTCAAGTGCTTTTTCTATAACAACCTTGTCAATAACAGGCATTAAATTGTAACGTTCGGCAGCAGGGATGAATGCCATTGGCATGACCATGCTCTGATCATCGTTTTGAATTCGCACAAGCAATTCGTAAAAATACTGATTATGGCTCTCATTGGTGAGAGGGACTATTTCCTGACAAAACAGGGTAAACTTGTCATGATCAAGTGCATCTGTGATTCGATGTACCCACTGCATCTCACCGCGACGTTTTGTCAGACTGTCATCATCAATATGATAAACATGAATTCGGTTTCTACCCTGGTCTTTTGCTTCATAACAGGCCGTATCTGCGGCACTTAATATATCGGAAACATTTCCTGAAGTGATGTTTATAGGCACAACACCTATGCTGACACCTGTATCAAATGATTTATCACCCCAGACAAATCTGACTTCTTTTATTGCCTCGCGTAGCTGTTCTGCAATTTGTGTTGCTTTATCAATAGAGCAGGATTTCAGGAGTACGCCGAATTCATCACCGCCCAATCTTGCTATGGTATCTCCATCACGAAGTTTTGATTTTAATCGAATAGAAATTTGTTTTAATAACTCATCACCTGCAACATGCCCACATGTGTCGTTAATAATTTTGAATTGATCAAGATCTAAATAAAACAGAACATGGTTCTGATGGTCGCTATAGGCGCTGCCAATGGCATGCTTGAGTCGAATTTCAAACTCGCGCCTATTGACAAGTCCGGTAAGAGAATCGTGACTGGCCTGATATGATAATTGATAGGCCATTGTGCGCATAGGTGTTACATCCCTGAATACTATGATGCCACCATGATTCTTTTGATCACTATCGGTAATTGGCGCGGCGGTATATTCTATGGCAAAGACCTTATCGTCTTTGCGTATGAGCGTTGCATCCTGGTTAGAATAAATCGATTTATTGCTTTTTATAGACTCAATGACTGGATTAGGTATGTCATTATTTGATTCTTCGCTTTTTAAATTTAACACGTCATCTAATTGCTTTCTGAGGGCATTGCTTTTACGCCATCCGGTTAGTTCTTCTGCGACCGGATTCATTTCATTGATAAGATTGTCTGGGCCAATAGTAATGATGGCATCACCTATCGAGTAGAGAGTGACTTCAGCCAGTTCTTTTTCAATTTGTAAAGTTTTCTCTGAATTTAATGTTCGTCGGCTCACATTAAGCGCAATGATAATGCTCAAACTCAGGGCAAACATACCGAGCATTACGATTATGGAATTACTTTCTTCAATATGGTTACCACTTTGTATGGCAAGCTGCCGTGCATAATCCTGTTGTAGAACCGAGAGTTTGTGTAAGGGTTCCATTACCTTATTCTGATAGGGAACTGCCTTGGTCACGAGCAGTTTATAGGCTTCGGGTATTTTATTATCAATCATCAAATCAATAATTTTATCCTGTACAGGAACCGTTATGCGCGTGTAACTTGCCTGTTCGTTTAATAGTTCCCTCTCCTTGGGGCTTAACTTCATTTGCATGAGCTTGATTCTTGCGTTTCCGAAGGTGGCGGCATGACTATTGAACTGCATAAAAATATCATCGCGCTCAAATGGATCATTAATGCTGACCATGTGATAAAGATTAAGGCTTCGTTCTCGTGCCGCCCACATCATTTCAGCAATCAATCCAGTTTTGACATTGTGTTTATCCACGATGGACTGGATTTGTTCATGGGTGCGTTCTGTCTGATACAGTCCCAGTAAAATAACAAGGGCAAACAAACCAAAAGAAAAACCAAAGCCGAAGGAGATCAGATACTTGGTATGAACCAGTAACTGGACAAATCGGTTGTTTCGCAGCATGTTTGTAAGTGAAAAAATACTCATTGGACACTCATTGAATGAAGCTCCATGCCTATGAATTAAAAAGAGAAGTATCCCCAGCATATGTAACGGCAAAGAGGCATATAAGCCTTAGAGATGAAGGAAGATTATAACCATGTAAATAGTGTGGAAAATGGGGGTAGGTATTGTATATTTGATTGATAGAAATTCAGAATTTCTCTTTGAATTAAAGCTTTTACGAGACGAAAGACATCTAAATTCTGTACAATAACCGGATGTCTGGAAATACCATTGGAAAACTTTTTACTGTAACGAGCTTTGGCGAAAGTCATGGCCCGGCCATCGGTTGTATTGTCGACGGTTGTCCTCCTGGTCTGGAAATTAGTGAGTCAGACCTGCAAGCTGACCTGGATCGGCGTAAACCGGGTAAAACTCGCCACACAACTCAACGGCGAGAACAGGACGAGGTGCAGATCCTCTCTGGTGTTTTCGAAGGTAAAACAACTGGGGCGCCCATTGGATTAATCATCCACAATACCGACCAACG
>JAOULB010000363.1 GCA_029882235.1 Gammaproteobacteria bacterium
GCAGGAAAAAGATTGCCGCTAATATTAGTGATGAAAGCTGTTTTAATGCCATGATTGCTGTCCCTGAATGTGTTTACATGATGTGTTAATTCCATAGCAAGCTTCATACCACGTGAAACTTATTTAAATGCGTATTGACTAAGAGATATGATAAAAATAATCAGAAAATTACTGTTGATATTTGTCTTAGGCGGATTGCCCTCAGTTCCTGTTTTTGCTGAGGTATACAAATGTGTAGCAGATTCCGGCGTAATGGTATTTTCTGATGAACCTTGTGATAAAAATCCTGATGCCGGACAACAAAAACTTAATATCAACCCATCGAGCATAAGTGGAGTTGGCTTTGCTAAATATGCGACGGGGTTGATCACTGGGTATACCGGCACATTTCGCATCAAAGACAGTTTTGCTCACCTTAAACAATCAGATAATAAAATTTATGTTGATTTATGGCTTTATCCCTTCAGCTTGACGCAAAAAGAAATAAAAATTGTAAAAACGGGCGGAATTATTGAGCGAGGTAAGGAGCAACCAGCCAAATTTAATTTTTCCTTTGCCAGTAATCTGACAAAAATAATATCGTATAAAGATGTTTCGTTTACGGGACTGACGTTGGCAAATGGCCAACTAATAACAGCCTCAAGTTCACAGTGGTATGCCCTGGCAAAAAGTATTGAGCTGCAATATCACCCAGATGAAGGAAAGTTGTCTTTCCAGATCAAGGGTAAGGTTGGTGATTATTCTATCTTTATAAATACAAAAACATATATTTATAAAAAAGAATCCAGTATCGCCACTAAAGAATGGTCAGATGATAATAATGAACATTTATTTGACCGATCAGTATTTGGGATTGTGAATTTCCCTTATCCAGTCAGACCTGATCTGGTAACTAAAGCACCCGTGTTTACAGTTAAGGATACAAAATTAAATAAATGGGTGAGCTATAAGAACTTGAAATATGACGAAACAGCAAGAACTTATTCGATTAGTGGTTTAAAGCCATCATCTTATCGAATTCATATGACACTGGAAAATTCGACTGAATTTAGAGGCGCGCCAGTCATCCCTGGCGAGATGTATGCACACAAAGACTTTGCTATTGAGGATGAAAAAAAACCGGTTCGGATTGATCTTGATATGATTGTCATGATGCATTTGACCAAGCCGGTAAACAATAAATACATAATCCCTTTAAATCAACAACAAACTTATGCGAGTCCACTCGAGTTTGTATGGAATCCTCTTGCCGAAGGGACACTATATAAGTGCATTATCAAAAGGGTGAATAAACATGGTCGTCATACCAGTCTTGATAAGCATATGGAGATTGATATTCAGCACGCCAATCTGACGGTTAATCTCACACCTGGCTTGTACCATTTTGTGTTACAGGCCTATAAAAATGGTGTTAAATCGGGTGAAATGCGCATTCACGACCAGCGCAGCATTGGGTTTGAATATGTATTTAAAGTTAAATAAGGCAGCAGTCTTTGGAATTACTCTATAACTGGCTGGTAAATCAATATTTCTAAACCTATAATTCTCATCCAGATATATTTTCACAGAGTTCGATAATTAGTTCGGAGGTTATTCATGTACGGGTTTTCTACAAAATTTAATGGTAGTTATGATGATGCAATCACTCGCGTCACCGAAGAGTTAGCCAAAGAAGGCTTTGGCGTGCTGACAGAGATTGATGTTAAAGCAGTCATGAAGAAAAAACTCGATCTGGATAAACGCCCATACAAAATTCTTGGCGCCTGTAATCCAGTACTGGCGAATCAGGCCTTAACCGCAGAGCCAGATATTGGTCTGTTACTCCCCTGTAATGTGGTTGTGCGTGAAGAGGAAGATGGTTCGATCAGTGTTTCTTTCATGGATCCAGCTGCAGTACTGGATTTAGTTCAGCAACCTGGCATCGCCGATCTAGCCGGTGAAGTAAAGGCCAAGCTGGAACGTGTGCGAGATGCATTAAATGCTTAGTGCATTTATTTTATCAAACATAAAAAAACCGGCTTAGCCGGTTTTTTTATGTTTAAGGTTTACGTTTTACGCAACCTGTTCGTAATAAAGCAGCTGTAGTGATGGATCGAGCTGTTCATAAACCGTTTCATGTAAGCGATCCATTATGTCTGGTTTCAGGCCAAGCATGGTCCAGGCAATTTCCAGTACTGGATGATCATCGTCACAGGAGATTGGAGTTTGTAAATCATTCGCGATGCCATCAGCAATATGTACAACCGCTGTTTCAGTTTTATAGTGCGTCGCACGAATCGGATGATGATGATAGTGCACAGGTTCGACCAATGACTCGGGCAGGTTCCACTGCCGAAGTAATTCAGCGCCGACATCACCATGGGTAAATCCAAAGATCGATTTTTCCAGTGAAGAGGTATCAACCACATTATCGGCGGCCAGTTCAATGACCTGTTTTGATGCATCGGGATAACCCAGAAACATCACAAGCTTGCCAATATCATGTAGCAGTCCAGCAACAAAAAAACGTTCAATATTATTACTCTTTAGTTCTGTGCTTAGTGCGCGTGCAGCGATTGCCGAACAGATGCTGTGACACCAGAACGTTTCCATGTTGACGACATCATTGGTCAGGCTCTGGAAGCGGTTTACGATTGTTGTTGCTAATACCAGATCACGCAACTGGCGTGTGCCGAGTATGGTGATGGCCATGGAGATGGTATCTATCTTTGATGGGAAGCCATACAGCGGGCTGTTAACGACTTTCAGCAGGCGCAGGGTCAAA
>JAOULB010000364.1 GCA_029882235.1 Gammaproteobacteria bacterium
AACATTCTTCTCTCATTTATGTTCCACGTGGAACACCCTGATTTGGCTTATTTACTGGGTGTTTTGCACTTGGCCGTACACTTGGGGAATTCGGCGTTGCACTTGTCCAGGCAGCTCCAGTCACCGATCTCGCATTTCTTTTTCGCCTCTCTTACACAGGCTTTATTGGCTTTTGTGCACTCGCGGGTACATTTGGCGAAGCTGGCTGTTTTAGTTTCCGCCAGCACGGGCTGGCCCAGAAGACTGCCTATGGACAGGCTGAAGACAATGGCGATGATGAATTTCTGCATGATATTCCTCCCTGTTTTGGCCATATTTTCCACTGAAATTCAGGCCGTGTGAAGGCCTGATTTTGCAGTAATTACTTACCCGATGAAGGTACCGGGCATTTAGCCATGCAGCGGGGGTGTTCCTGTGTGCAGGGATCAAAGCATTTGTCGCCCTTACCTTTGCACTGCTTGCTGAGCTTTTTCTTACAGGCGATTTGTTTGTCGACACAGGCTTCCGCACAGGCTGAAAATGCGCGGATTTGATCCAGCGTTTTTGCCTGATCGGCAAAGGCGACACTACCCGATAATGAAATTGAAACCATAAAGGCGAATAGAAGGCTGGATTTCCAGCGGGTGTGGCGTCCTGTTTTTGTTTTCATTGGGTTCTCTCTCCTGAGATGTATGGGTGCCCAGGCCACTGGGCAGGCCAGAAACTATAGAGCATGGACGATGTTAAAACATTAATCCAGATCACATGAATATTAATTATATCTTTGATTGGCGTTTGTAGCCTGAATCACTATATCTCGTGGATGGTTCCACGTTCCACGTGGAACATCTTGTGTCCCTGCCCTTCATCTATCTCTAAAAGACTGGCCTCAGTGACAGTAATAAACACCTGCGCCTGGGTATGGGCAAGCAGCTTAATCAATTCGGCCCGACGAGATCGGTCCAGTTCCGAGGCCAGATCATCCACCAGAATCACGCATTGCTGGTCCTGCTCCCGCGCCAGATGCGCCACCTGGGCCAGTTGCATGGCCGAGATAAACAGTTTCAGCTGGCCACGGGACAGCACGTCCTGCGCCGGTACGCCATTAAACTTCAGCACGAGCTCAGCCCGATGCGGTCCGTGACTGGTAAATCCACGTTCCTGATCGCGACCAAAACTCTGCTGCAGGGCTGTGGCCAGATCCAGATCAGCCGGCCAACCATGTTGATAGATGAGTTCAGGCGTCTGCCCGAGCAGGATTTCACAGTATTCTTCGAGCAAGGGAGTGAGTGCTGCCAGATAATCTTCACGACACCGGGTGATTTTATTGGCCGCATCCAGCAAGGCTTTGTCCCAGGCGACCACCTGTTGCTGGCTCAAACGCTGGCGCAGCGAAGCATTGCGTTGCTGTAAAACACGATGGAAAGAACGCCAGTCCTTGAGGTAATCATGTTTCACGTGGAACACTCCCCAGTCCAGAAAACGCCGCCGCATTTTCGGTCCCTGCTCCAGCAAACTATTCACCTGGGGAGTGATCAACTGCAGTGGTAAATGCCGAGCAAGGATTGAGGTCTGATTAATGGATTCGCCATCGATACGAATTTCAGTTGACGATTTACTGCGCTCAACACCAATCTGGTGCATGTGACTGGCATTCTGTAATCGCGCAAAGCAGGTGAGCTTGTCGGTGTCGTGTTGAATCACGGTACGAATACGATGACTGCGAAACGACTTCGCCGTCGAGAGCAAATGGATCGCCTCCAGCAGGCTGGTCTTGCCGCTGGCGTTTTCACCATAAATGATATTGAGCTGAGGATGAGGTTCGATTTCAACCTGTTTCAGATTCCTGACCTGATCCACCCGCAGCAAGGTGATGCTCATAGCGTTGATTCATTGTTGTTGTAATCGGGCGATTATACCTGCAACGAAGCGCACCACCACTACACTTATTTGAGGTTCAAACTGTGCTGACGCTGGACGATAAAAGTACATCACCCCTGCGAGGCTTTATGTCCAAATCCATTTATCTTGTTGCTGTGCTTATCTGTTCGATGTTGCTGAGTAGTTGCACCGGCCCACAAAAATTCCGCCAAGCTAAAAGCTATCACTATGGCATGCACTGCTATCAGCATAAGGTTCGTTATGATGACAAACTGAAAAAGCCAGCCTGGGCTCTGATTAAGCAATACTCGCCGGAAGGTACATTTATGATCGAACAGCATCGCAAACAGACGCGTAAGGTCTGTAATGCTGAAACCGAACACTTTGCCAGTTTTATTAATACAAAGGAAAAACAAGACGACCTCAATTATCTAATTTCTATCACCACCTCAGTGCATGAGATGGCGCATAACTTTACTTCCATGATGCCCGCGAGCAAGGCCTTCAAAATTATCCCCAAGGGTAAGTACCACTGGGTCTATTTGAACTCACCCTATGGTGAGCTGGCCTATTATCTCCCCGGCAAGGGCACCGTGTATGTGCCGACCACGCCGACCTGGCCTGCAAGAAAAATGGATAGTGATATACCTACTGAATTAAAGGATTTTACCTACCAACAATATATCGCCGGTCAGCATGGCAGTAACGTGATTGGCGTGTATGCCCTGCTGGATGAGTTTCATGCCTACTTCCATGATCACCAGATGAGTGAGCGTATGATGCGATCAAAGCAGGTCGAATTTTTCGAGCCTGGCGATTACCTGAATTTTCTTTATTTCAAATATTACATCCTCGCCTATCTGGATTATGGCCGACGCCATCATAGTGGCATGTATCA
>JAOULB010000365.1 GCA_029882235.1 Gammaproteobacteria bacterium
CACAAATTGTGCTGGGTGCGGCCGTAGCCGAGGCTGCGGGTGGGCGTCAGTTCGGTCGTCGGGCGGCAATGTGGGGTGCCGTGTTGGGTACACTGCCTGATCTGGATGTGTTTGTACCGTTGGGAGACGCGGTACGTGATTTTACTTACCACCGTAGTGCCAGTCATTCTTTGATCGTATTAGCCTTGCTCACACCGCTGATTGTCTGGCTGATTAAAAAAATTCATCCTACAACCGCTGAACATCAACAACGATGGTTCATGCTGGTGTATCTGGTGTTAGCGACGCATGTCTTGCTGGATAGCTTTACGGTCTACGGCACACAGATTTTCTGGCCGCTGTTGGATACGCCGATGACATGGTCGACCATTTTTATTATTGATCCACTTTATACACTCCCATTATTAATTGGAGTGATCTGTGTTGCATCAATGAAGCGCAATCAAGCCGCAGGTCATACGGCCAATCTGATCGGTCTTGGCTTAAGTACACTTTATCTGAGCTGGACAGTTGGGGTTAAACTGCATGTGGATCATATTGCGCAGCAGAATCTGCATAAACAGAAAATTGAACATACCAATGTGATGACCATATCAACACCATTTAATAGTTTGCTATGGCGGGTGCTGGTGGTAAATGACAATGATTATTTCGAAGGGTTTTATTCCATATTTGATGGTGATGTACCCGTACAGTTTGTGAAGTACCCTCGTTCACTCGAACTCGTAACAGATATTGATAAGGAATGGTCAGTGCAAAGATTACGCTGGTTTACCAAAGGATTTTATTCAGCCAGCCTGGTAGACGATTTTGTCGTAATATCAGATATACGCATGGGCACTGAACCGGACTATGTTTTTAGCTTTAAGGTCGGAAAGTTTTCGAATCCCCATCTCGTTACTGTAACACCTGAACGAATGCCGGTGGTGCGTGACTATGATCGACTTCGCAGGATGTGGCACAGAATATGGGATCCTTTAATAAAGTATTAAGGGAAACACTCATATTTAGAGTTAAAATATTTTCAAAATGCAGTATATTAGACGATGGCGTCTACCTATAGTAAGAGTCTTCATTATGCGCGCAATAAACAAAATCCAGCATTTTACAAAGCTCATTTTTCTGCCGATATTTATGGCGACATATATGTCAGCAGTAAATGCAGCCCTGCCTAAGCCCGGTGATACTGCTCCTGAATTTAAACTCAAGGCGCTCGATGGTAATTATTACACACTCTCAGGCATGGCGAAGAAAGGTCATGTCATGCTGGTGTTCTGGGAGCCAAATTGTGTGTACTGCTACTCACACATCAGTGACTTCAACGCACTGCAAAAGAAATATAAAGGCAAACTTACCATCGCGGCGATTAACTTTCTCGGTGAATATGAGGTAGAAGTACGAGAATACGCGGAAAGTAACAACGTAAAATATCTCATGCTGGCTGAGCGTCTAAATGGTATCGACGTTGCGGAGGCCTATAAAGTCATCGGTTCGCCGACCATTGTCATGATCGGACCGAATAAAAAAATACTTTACTATGGTTTTAAAGTGCCTGATGTTGGGAAATGGTTGAAATAATTTTTGTGCTTAGCGTGTGATTTCATAAAACAGGGTCAGTATTGTTTTTTAATATTTAAAACAGCGGTGTTCTGATTCTGCTTGCCAAATAGTGTAAACTTAAATATAGATTGCTCGTCCAATTTATTTATTGAGAATAGTCCGCCATCGAATATTTACTGATTATCATTCAGGCAATTGGAGGTTTGGGCCTGTTTTTACTCGGTATGATCATCATTACCGAGGGTCTGCGTGCATTGGCGGGTAATTATTCTTTAACTATCAGATATTCTCAGAGAGGTTCGAACTAAAAAATATACAGGCATTCACGCTGAAAGCATATTTTATGATGTCGAATATATTTACATAATATTTATGCAATTAGTAACTAAAAATTTAAACGCGAATTATTAATAATACTTATATTTAGATTTATGTTTTAACCTTGTTCTACGCGTTAAAGCTCAAATTTGAATAAATGTTATGCTTAGTTTTAGAGAATATATGCCATTACTGATTTTTTCATAAAAATATCTTTTACCCAATCATGTTGAGAGCAGGAAAAATCAATGTGATTGCGTGTCGATGAATTTAACACTAGTTCAAATAGAATAATTAAATCTTCTCCTAACTTGCTGATTAGGTTCTATATTTCTATTTGTAATTAATCGGCACGAATTTTGGATGCATTAATAGTGACAGTTTATTTTTTTGCTTTCAGCAAGGGGGTTTGTCATGAACAATCCAAAAGGCTTTAACAAAATAATAAAACAATATTTCTTAATTATAATTTTTGCCATATCGGGCATTTCAACGGCATCGGCGAGTCTGATTCTCGCCTCTGGCGACTCGACACCCGCATTTTATGCAGCTGATCCTGGGAATGATGCCTTTTTCGCCAATATCCTGGAGGGCGGGAACTCTGTTCTGGGACATGAGTTAGCTAACTCATCTATGGGTGGCAACATGAATAATTACTATAACAGCCTGGCGGGCGTAAGCTCGAGCTATCTCAGTTCTGCCGATATTAATGATGCGTTGCTTGCTGATGTCGATCTCTTCGTGACAGGGTTGTTTAATGGTGCTCTAACCGACGCAGAGATTGCTTCCCTCAATTCATTCATTGCGGGTGGCGGTTCAGTGATGTTCATGGGCGAATATACCTACTCGTTTGATGGCATCAATGCGGCCCTTA
>JAOULB010000035.1 GCA_029882235.1 Gammaproteobacteria bacterium
CAGCATTCGTAAGGATGCTGACGAAGGTAAGCCGACAGTTGTGGCCGACCCTGATGGTCGAGTGGCTCAAATTTATCGTGATATTGCCCGTCGTGTTGCGGCCAAGCTGGCTTTACAACAGAAAGATTTTTCGGCTTCGTTCCCGAAAATCGTTATTCAAAACAATTAATATTTGCGAAGTTGCGGATATCAACAAGGGCGTCGCTATCAGCGGCGCCTTTTTTGTTTTAAAATAGCGACCGTTTTCACAGGGGTGATGGGATGAGTATTAAATCAGATAAATGGATCCGTCGCATGGCGGATGAGCAGAGCATGATTGAGCCATTTGAATCGGGTCAGGTTCGAGAAAATGGTAGTGGTCGAATCGTATCCTATGGGACATCCAGTTATGGCTACGATGTTCGCTGTGCTGATGAGTTCAAGATCTTCACCAATATCAACTCAGCTGTGGTTGATCCAAAGGATTTTTCCGAACACAGTTTTGTCGATTTCAAAGGCGACGTCTGTATTATTCCTCCCAATTCATTTGCACTGGCGCGTACAGTCGAATATTTTCGTATCCCACGCAGTGTGTTGACAGTTTGCCTGGGCAAATCAACCTATGCACGCTGCGGTATTATTGTGAATGTCACACCGCTTGAACCGGAGTGGGAAGGTCACGTGACTTTAGAATTCTCAAACACGACACCATTACCTGCAAAGATTTATGCGAATGAAGGTGTGGCACAAATGCTGTTTTTTGAGTCCGATGAAGTCTGTGAAACATCGTATAAAGATCGTGGTGGCAAGTATCAGGGTCAGGAAGGCGTGACTCTGCCGAAAACCTGATTAGAATTCCTCTTCACCCTTCACATGGATAGAGATGGGTTTACCATCGAGTTCACGTAAACGCATAGTGACCTTGTCGCCATCATGTTCTGTTTTCTGGATGATAACAGGCAGATAATTCAAATCAGGTGCAAACCAGAAGCTAAACCAGTAGCGACTGTTATTGCGCTCCTGTTCCAGTCGAATCGTTTTCAGCTTACCTTGCGATGTTTTAAGATTTTGTGTGCCCGCGGTTGTTATTACGAACTGTTTTACACGTTTGTGATTTACAACGATAAAATCGAATTTTTTCTGTTGTTGCGCGAGCCCCTGACTTAAAGCCAATTGCAAACTCAACAGGTCATGACTATTTGCGGCCAGATCTACCTTGTCTGGTATGGCAGAATGATTGAGACGTTTATTCTTCCAGTCGAACTCAACTTTAATTTGTTTGCCCTTTTTTCCATCGGTTTTTTTATATTCATAGCGTAGTGGCCGAAGCACATTATTCTTGAGTTGAATTGTGCTTTCTTCAGTAAGAATATCCGAAACAAATAAAGCAACGATGCCTTCTGCAATGGTTGTCGATTTGAATGTCAGTGTGTCAGGGGGGGTAAGGCTTAATTCTTTTTTTACTACGCCTAAGGCCATACCATTTCGATCGACGTTATAGTGGGCGGAAAACCCATTAAGTAATGGATTAGCATGAGAACTGGTGTAGGCGCTGATTGTCAGCAGGGCTGCAATAAAAACTCGATTCATAGGCATAAAGTGTAACAGCCCAGATGCAGTTAGCCAGTTAGATTTTAGGGTGTGTCCGACAATATCCGGTCTGCGTCAGTGATGGGTTGATTATCCAGCTCAACAATATTGTTATTTAAGCCTAATCTTTTCTCGGCATACCATTTTACCGCGAGTGGATAAATCTGATGTTCTACGCCATGCACTTTCTGGGCAAGGCTATCGGGTGTTTCATTTTTTTCTATCGGAACGGGCGCCTGAATAATAATCGGTCCGCTATCAAGTTCCGGGATCACAAAATGAACTGTAGCGCCGTGCTCCTTTTCACCGGCATCGATGGCGCGTTGATGTGTATTCAGGCCTTTAAATTTTGGCAATAAGGAGGGATGAATATTCATCATTCTGCCCATGTAATGCGCGACAAAGTGATCACTGAGAATGCGCATAAAACCGGCCAGCACAATCAGGTCGGGTTGGTATTGATCAATGATGTTGATCAGGGCCTGATCATAGTCTTCACGCGAACTAAAACCCTTATAGGCTAAAACCTCGGTCGCGATGTTCGCATTTCTGGCACGCGTCAGACCATAGGCCTCGGCCTGATCGCTAACAACAGCCGCGATTTTAGCGGGAATAGTTTTGTTATTGATATTGTCGATGATCGCCTGCAGGTTACTGCCACTACCCGAGATCAGGACAACGACTTTGCACAAAGTCTCGGCCGAATCAGTCATGCTAGCGAATCAGGACTTGCTCAGCCGAGTCAGTTTTTTCGATATGTCCAATTTTCCAGGCATCGACCTGATGTTGTTTCAGGATCGATAAGGCCTGTTCAGCATCGGCTTCCGCAATTACCACCACCATGCCGATACCACAGTTAAAGGTGCGATACATTTCCTGTTGCTCAACATTACCCTGTTGCTGCAACCATTTGAAAATTTCGGGTGTCTCCCAGCTGTCCTTGTCGATAACCGCAGCACTCGTGGCGGGCAGGACGCGTGGAATATTCTCGAGTAGGCCACCCCCGGTGATATGGGCCATGGCATGAACATCGGTTTGAGCAATCACGTCCAGCAGTGGTTTGATATAAATTCGGGTTGGCGCAAGCAGGCATTCGCCCAGTGTTGAGCCATTAAATTCCTGTGATAAATCTGCGCCAGACACATCAATGATTTTGCGAATCAGTGAATAACCGTTTGAGTGCGGGCCGCTGGAACCCAGACCAATAAGCAGGTCACCATCACTGACTTTTTCTCCGGTAATGATGTTACTTTTATCAACCACGCCAACGCAGAAACCGGCCATATCATAGTCACCGGCCTGATACATGCCGGGCATTTCCGCCGTTTCACCGCCAACTAGTGCGGCACCGGCCTGGACACAGCCCTCGGCAATGCCTTTGACTACATCCGCAGCGGCATCTACATCAAGCTTGCCACTGGCATAGTAATCAAGGAAAAACAGGGGTTCAGCACCCTGGACGATCAGGTCATTCACACACATGGCCACCAGGTCGATGCCGACCGTATCATGTTTGCCCATTTCAATGGCCAGTTTCAGCTTGGTGCCAACACCATCGGTGCCTGCTACCAGAACGGGCTCTTTGTATTTATCCAGCGGCAGCTGAAACAGGGCACCAAAACCACCAAGCTGATCAAGAACTTCTGGTCGCTTGGTGCGCGCCGCATGGGGTTTAATCCGCTCAACCAGTTCATTACCAGCATCGATGTCTACACCGGCATCACGGTAACTTAAGGACTGATTAGACTTATTACTGGGGGAATTGCCTTTTTGGGCCACAAATAACTCCACTAAACAGAAAGATGGGGCTGAAAGATGGGCGCATGACCTCGACATCATTCAGTGCATAATATAATGTTGATAGATACCACGCCTTCGAGCGGCCCATAGTTTACCAATTCGGTGGATGACGGGGAAATTAAAAAAGCTAAAATAAAGAAAATATTAGAATTTCGACAGTACAGGACGCCCAATCTCGATGACCTTAATTAATCGCTTTTGCTCATATTTGCCGCTGGCATTTCTACTACTGAATCCAGCTCATGCCGAGGTTGTGAAAGATCTGTATGAAGCCATTATCCCGGTAGAAAATCAGAGTAAGGAAACACGCCAGGAAGCGCTGCGCGAAGGGCTTGTTCAGGTCTTAATCAAAGTTTCGGGCAGCACAAAGCTGATTTTAGGCGAAGATCCCGTGGTCGAAATGGCGCTGGAACGACCCAACACCTTTATTCAGCAATTTCGTTATCGCTCGGTTCAGGCTCGCACACTGAGTTCGACCCAGTCCAGACGCACCGAGCGAGTTTTATGGATCAAGTTTGATGAAAAGGCCGTCAATAAGCTGCTACGCAATAATGGTCAGGCGGTCTGGGGCCGAACCCGCCCAACGACCCTGGCATGGGTCGTGGTTGCCGATAAGGGCGAGCGTAAACTCCTGAACGCCAAGGACAAACATGCTGCGATTGAAGTCATCGAAAATTATGCCAAAGAGCGCGGTCTGCCGATTAAATTCCCACTGATGGATCTGACTGATAGAAGCAAGGTCAGCCTGAGTGATATCTGGGGAAATTTTGAAGGCCCAATTTTACAGGCCTCCGAACGCTATCGTCCTGAAGCTGTATTGGTCGGGCGACTGTACAAAGGAGTCAGTGGCTCCTGGACGGCGCGATGGAGTATTTATCAGGATGGACGCCGTGAAGATGCCGATATGGATGGCGAACAATTAACCGATGCCATTAACCCGGTCATTGGTCGAACTGCCGAGGTGCTCAAAGAACGGTTTGCTGTTGTGGCCACCGAAGAGAGTACCAATGATGTCATTCTCGAGGTTAAGGGTGTCGCAACCCTGGCGCAATACAATAAGGTGGTTAATTATCTTAATTCCCTGACGGTTGTTTCAAAGGTGCAGCCCTATAAGGTTGCCAGTAACTCAGCAGGATTTCGTTTAACTACTCAAAGTGGTCGTCTCGATGTGGCCCAGGCCGTTGAGCTGGGGCGTATGTTAACGGTGAGTCCACACCCAGTACAATTGGGCGAGACCAAAACTCTCCAGCCTGATCTTGTCTATCAGTTAAAACAGTGAAAAAGAGTGATATTCCCAATCTAATTAGTATCCTGAGAATACTGCTGGTTGGGCCAACGGTTTATCTGCTGGTGCAGGAACAGTATGCAGTGGCATTGGCTGTATTTTTTATCGCCGGTATTTCTGATGTTGCCGATGGTTTTCTGGCCCGGTATTTCAACTGGCAAAGCCGACTTGGTGCCATTCTTGATCCTATTGGTGATAAGTTACTCATGGTCAGTTGTTTTCTAACCTTGGGCTGGTTAGGTCAGGTTCCTGTGTTGCTGGTAATTCTGGTGATTGCACGTGATTTGATTATTGTCATTGGTGCAATTAGTTACCATGTCTTGATTGAAGAAGTCTCAATAGAACCTGTCCGCATTAGCAAGTTGAATACAGCGATGCAGATTTTACTGGTAATTGTTATGATATTTGCCAATACGCAACTGCCATTATCAAATTTATTGCAACAACCGATACTCGATGCACTTATCTATATTGTTTATGCAACAACAATCGCAAGTGGTATCGTCTATGTATGGATGTGGGGGCAACGCGCCAGACGTACAAACAATAACAGGGACACTTCATGAGTAATTCAGGTAAATGGATGGTACTGGCCGCGATTGTCGGTGTTGGTATTCTGATCTATTTATTATCACCGGTGTTAACGCCATTCCTCATTGCTGCGGTGTTGGCCTATATTGGTGATCCACTAGTTGATCGACTTGAAGCAGTAAAAGTGCCACGCACAGCGGCGGTTGCGTTGGTATTTACTGGTCTGACCTTATCCGTTTTGATTGCCCTGATCATTCTGGTGCCGATGATCGAACGACAACTGACAACATTTGCTCAGAAGCTGCCGCTCTATCTTGATAAAGTGCAAACAAATTTTATTCCATGGTTATCGCAGAAACTGGGTCTGGTTGACTCTGGCTTTAATGTCGAAACAATAAAACAATCCATTCAATCTTACTGGCAGTCAGCAGGTGGTTTCGCCAGTAAGATGATGGCTTCAGTCACTCGCTCTGGCCTGGTGCTGGCCGGCTGGTTAGCCAATCTTGTTTTGATCCCTGTGGTTACTTTTTATTTACTGCGCGACTGGGATCATATCGTTGCCAGAGTCAATGAACTTGTTCCGCGTCAATCGCAACCCATCGTTGCGCGACTGGCAAAAGAATCAGATGAGGTCCTTGGTGCATTTCTCCGTGGGCAAATGCTTGTGATGATCGCACTGGCAACGATCTATGCTGTTGGCCTGAGTATTATCGGGCTCGACCTGGGTATTCTTATTGGCCTGTTGGCAGGGATCATCAGTTTTGTGCCTTATCTTGGTTTTATCGTTGGTATTGTGCTCGCAGGTCTTGCGGCAATCATGCAGTTTGGTGATGCATCGAATCTGATCTATGTCATTATTGTGTTTGGTATTGGTCAGGCGATTGAAGGGATGTTGTTAACGCCCTTGTTGGTTGGTGATCGCATTGGTCTACATCCAGTTGCGGTAATTTTTGCGGTGTTGGCAGGTGGACAGTTATTTGGTTTTGTCGGAGTGCTACTGGCCTTACCTGTCGCGGCCGTGATTGCTGTGATATTGCGATATCTACACGAACGCTATAAAGCAAGCGAACTTTATTCAAGTCAGTCTTAAAGTATTCACCATGCCTGGTTTTCAACAACTACCTCTTGCTCTGCAGTTGCGTGAGACTGCAACCTTCGATAATTTCGTTGCCTCGGGTAATGAACAGCTAGTACATGCCTTAACCGATCTGGATGAAAAATATATTTTTATCTGGGGTGAAGAATCAACGGGTAAAAGTCACCTGCTTCAGGCGCTGTGTCATCAGGCCACTCAGCAATCACAAACCACCGCCTATATTCCATTTGGACACACAGATATCAGCCACCCGGATATATTGATGGGCCTGGAAAATATGCATCTGGTGTGTCTGGATGATGTGCACTGGTGTGCAGGCAAGGATGATTGGGAGTTGGCTCTGTTTAATCTGTTCAATGCAGTTCGCGAGGCAAAAACGCGTTTAATTATTACCGCCAGGGCGGCGCCGAATCATTTGAATATAAAACTGGCCGATCTGGTGTCGCGCCTGAACTGGGGGGCGGTGTTTCAGATTAATTTATTAAATGATATCGATAAAATAAAAGTCCTGCAGGAGCGAGCACAACAACAGGGCTTGGAATTATCCAGTGACGTGGCCAGTTTTTTATTAAAACGTCACCCACGTGACATGGCCAGTCTATTTAGTTTATTACAACAGCTGGATCAGGCTTCCATGGCGGCGCAACGTAAGTTAACCATTCCCTTTGTTCGTGAGTTCCTCTGACTGATTCGCGCGTGCCTTATACCTTATATATAGTATACAGGCAGTAAATAGCGTCATACTCAATAAGATTTCCAGACCAGCTAAATATCTTTCTGCCGAATTAGCCCAGGCTTCAACCACACCATGAATAAAATAGATGAGCACCAGAAATGCCGTCCAGGCATGGGTGTAACTGCGTTGATACAATAAACCGCGCAAGGGAAGCAGTAGCGGACCAACAAAAACCAATAGCGCAAGGCTAATCGGAATTTGTCTTGGTGGTGCCAGCAAGGTAAACCAGAGCAATAATAAACTCAGCAAACCAAAGTAGCTCAACAGCACTAACCATCTCGAAACTTTTAGACCCTTCATTTAGCCAGTGCGACTGCGGTTTGTGCAAGACGTTGTCCGAGTTGCTGACAGAGCTCCGTTTCTTCAGTGGTAAATTTCTGTTGATGATCTGTACCTGCATAATGACTGGCACCATAAGGTGTACCGCCAGATGTGGTTTCGTTTAGATATGTTGCACTATAAGGCAGACCCAGTAACACCATACCATGATGAAATAAGGGCACCATCATAGAGAGAAGCGTCGTTTCATGACCACCATGCATGGTTCCTGCAGAAGTAAAACAGGCGGCAGGTTTGCCAGCTAACTCACCCGACAACCATGACGGTGTTGTCGTGTCGATAAAATGTTTTAAGGGTGAAGCCATATTGCCGTAATAAGCGGGGCTACCCAGGGCAAGCCCTGAACATTCCTGCAAGTCAGTAAGGGTGACATAGGGCGGGCCATTCGCTGGAATAGAATCTTCAGTTGCTTCGCAAACGGTAGAAATATTCGGTACGGTGCGAAGACGTGCAGTACAGTTATTAACCGATTCAATTCCACGTGCAATCTGTTGTGCCATATCAGCAACAGCACCATCACGACTATAATACAAAACAAGAATATCCATGCTTAATCCAGAATGCTAAGTACAGTTTCAGGCGGGCGACCAATTGCAGCTTTATTCTTGCTGGTCACAACGATCGGGCGCTCAATAAGTATTGGATGTTTGATCATCGCTTCAATCAACTCATCGCGACTCAGTTCAGGATTATCCAGCCCAGCCTCTTTATACACTTTTTCATGTGTACGCATTAGATCGCGTGGCTCCATATTTAACATCTTGAGAATATTATCGAGCGTTTCCTTGTCAGGTGTATCATCAAGATAACAAACGATTTCTGGTTGCACATTTTTTTCATTCAGTAGTTCAAGTGTCTGGCGTGATTTAGAGCAACGAGGATTGTGATAAATGGTGGTTTTCATGTTTTTGCCTTTCATCTTTGAGTGGTTTTATTGTACCGAAGCTTTGCTTGACAGCCTATAGGGGCGGTGATAGCTTGTCTCGCATATCTTCTTGATGGGCATCATCGATTCATATGACAGTCCGAACCGGCACACGTTTCAACTATATGCTGATCTTCCTTACGGGAATAATCAGCCTTGCGGCCTGTGCAGTGCCCGCGCCGGTTCAGGAAATGAGTAATGCCCGCCAAAGTCTGCAGGCTGCCAAAGCTGCACGCGCCGAAGTCTACGCAAACCAGAAATATCAGCAGGCCTCTAAAGTGATGCAGGAGGCGACCCGCCAACTTGAAAGTGGTGATTATCTACAGGCTAGAGATCTGGCCCTCGAAGCAAAACAACTGGCCACCAGTGCACGGCAACAGGCGCTAAATAAATATAAAAAGTGATGGTATAGACAGAATCTGGCTTGAAGTCAGGCAAAAGTCTTCTAGACTGTATATGAATTCACTGTTAGACAGAGTCTGTGTGCTCCATCCTTGACACCCGGTTTGCATGGATGTTAGTTTCCGCTTCAGGGTGTAAGTTTTTGTTATGACAGGATTTTAAAGGAATTCACGGATTCGTGACTGAGGTAAAAAATGAAAATAATGAATAATATCAAGATTGCAGGACTGCTTTTGACGACAGCAGTAATGTTCGGTTGTAGTGGTGCAGCCCAGGAAGAACCGACTAAAGAAGAAACACCGCAGGTAACCAAGACAGAAACGCCAAGTGCATCGAGCCAGTATCAGGTTGAACGTGGTGATAGCCTGTGGGGTATTTCAGGTCGTTCAAATATTTATGCAAACCCATACCAGTGGCCTCTTATATATAAGAATAATACGGCCAGAATCAAAGATGCTGATTTGATCTATCCTGGACAGGTTTTCGATATCAATACTGATCCATCGGCTTCGGAAGTTAGCGCAGCCATCAATCACGCCAAGACACGCGGCCGTTGGTCGATTGGTGTTGTTGAAGATTCAGATAAGGCATATCTACGCTAGGCGACGAAAATAATAACTTGTAGTATAAAAGGGCTCCTCTGGAGCCCTTTTTTTATCGGCCATACTGAAGTGGGGTAGACGAATGGCAGTGAATAAGACTCATCACTTCGAGTCAGTCAAAATGTTATTAATAACATCAGGTCGATTTATCAAACTACTGGCCCATCAGTTTCACCGTGATCACTGCGCGACGGCCACAGCCGCACTGACCTATACCAGTTTGCTTGCAGTCGTACCATTGATGGCCGTAGGCCTGATTCTTTTTCAGAAGTTATCCTTCTACCCCAGTGCATTACTGGCGACAGAAGAATTTATTCTGCGCGTTTTTACCCCGGGAGTTGGACAGGAACTGGTGACTGCATTTGCCGACTTTATTCGCAAGGCCAGTCAGCTAACCGGCGTGAGTGCAATCATTCTGCTGATTACCGCCATGATGACCCTGCACACCATCGATCAAACACTCAACAAGATCTGGAAAGTAGAACGGGGCAGACGCACAACCATCAATATGCTGATCTATTTCAGTATCGTCATCCTTGGACCCTTGCTGGTTGGCTTAAGCATACTGGCTACGACTTATCTGTTTTCGCTCACGCTATCCGCCGGTGCCACATTTACCAATGAATTGGTCTGGTTGGCATGGTTGGTTGTATTACTGGTTTTCACGGCCGTTTATCGCTGGGTACCGAATACCCATGTGCCGTGGCGATATGCAGTCGCGGGTGGATTAGTTGCGACCATCCTGTTCGAACTGGCCAAGCATGGGTTTACTTTATATCTGAGCTGGTTTCCTAATTACGAAATTATCTATGGTGCAGTGGCTGTGGTGCCACTCACACTGGTGTGGATATACATCTCCTGGCTGGTCGTACTGGTTGGTGCAGAAATCGCACATTGCCTGTCGATCTTTGCGAGCAACAGGGATGGACAGTTTGCAAAGCTTGAACTCTTGCCTGCCTATCAAATTATTGCCGCGATTTATCTAGCTGGCCCGGATGGATGTGATGTCACTCATCTCGCAGAGCAAACCAGGCTTGATCCCGAGCAGATTAAATCGACGATTGCGGCCCTGCAGAGGGAAAATCTGCTGTTCCAGCTGCAGAGAAATATCTACCGATTGTCGAGCCAACTGGTTGAGTCAGGACTGGATGAACTGGAAGATATTCTGATTGAACGAGGGGTTGTCAGTCAGGCATGATTATAGCTTCTTGTCATTCCGGCTAAAATCACGCCGGAATGACAAATTTGTTTACGAATGATTGATAGTAATAAACGAACTCTGTACTTTTACCTGAGATACTGAGGAATTCTAACATGGTGGACTTGTCGAAGTGGCTATGAAAACAAATATCAGTAAAATACTGCTAGTAATCGCGATATGGCTCAACTGTGCATATGTACAGTCCGCGCCTGTGCAATTTTCCCTGTCGGATATCAATGGCAAACGCCATACTCTAAGTGACTACAAGGGCAAGTGGATCGTGGTGAACTACTGGGCAACATGGTGCCCGCCCTGTATGGATGAGATTCCCGAGCTGGTTGAGTTTCATGATGCACATGCAGCTAAAGATGCCGTCGTATTGGGTATCAACTCAGAAGAGATCAGTAAGGAGTTTCTGAAAGAATTTGTAGACCATTATTTTATTTCCTATCCGGTGCTGCCACAGAAGCCGGGTACGAAATCGCCTTTTGGAACAATATATGG
>JAOULB010000366.1 GCA_029882235.1 Gammaproteobacteria bacterium
TGCTAGTATGACACATGAGCTTAGTAACCCCTTAACCACAATTATTGGTTATAGTGAATTAATCAAAGCCGGCATGGCAGGTCCACTGACAGATAAACAGAGTGACTATCTGATAAATGTAATTAAGTCCGCGGAGCACTTGAAGTCAATTGTGGCCGATGCAATGGATATAGCAAAAATTGAATCAAATGTAGTGGACGCAGAAATTGAACAGTTTGAGTTGAGAGAGGTCGTTGATTTTGTTCTAAATATAATTTCTAGCCGTGCCGAGGATAAAGGCATTATTGTCGAAGTATATATGCATGAACAAATTAAAATGGAAACAGATAAACGTCGCCTGACCCAATGCTTGCTCAATATTATTGATAATGCCATCAAGTATACCATGCAGGGTAAAGTAACTATTCAAGCAACTATGGCTAATGAAATTGTTGATATTACTGTTGTTGATACTGGTATCGGCTTAACAGAAGAAGAGCTACGCAACCTGTTCCAGGCCTTCAATCGTGGCGGCTCTGCTAAACGAAGTAAAGAATTGGGGAGTGGTATTGGACTGTTCCTGACTAACAAGCTAGTCAACAATATTTTACAGGGCGCTATTTCTGTACAAAGTAAACTGGATTCAGGATCTGAGTTTAAAATATCCATTCCAGTTTCAATTGATCACTGAACGATTAAAGGGGATGGAGATATAATAATGCATACATTGAAAACCGGTGTTGGATGTCCGTTTCCATTTATTTTCTTCATAGCACCAAGATTCTGTCGATAAATATAATCGGGCTGGTAAAATGCCAAATGACCAACTGGGATGGCACTCGTATCGCTACCCTACGGCAATTACCAGCCCTCTCGATAACCCAGCAATCAAAAGGTCAACACTTGAACTAAAAACATTTAAATATCTTTAGGATAATAGGAGCCGGAATGAACATACCTGGTTTAAAGCGCGGATTATTATCGCTATTCATTTTCCTTATCGTATCGACTTCAGGCCAGAGCATGGCAAAAGACCTGAGCAACGGCTGGACCAGTGAGTCTTATCAAAGGCATTATTTGGGTTGTATGAAAGGGGCCGTCCACAAATCACTAGCCCAAAAAGTCGATTCTGGCGAGATCACCAGGCAAACTAGCCAAGAAGATCGTAAGAAAATAATCAAAGAGTTGATGAAACTTTACAAACCCTTATGCACGTGTGTCCAGGATGAAATTGTGAAGAATGTAATGTTCAAGGACATTCATAATAAATCGAAAGATAAGGAATACCGGGATAAAGTTACAAAATTATGCATCAAAAAACATTCAATAAAATAGTTCAAGTGATCAGTGAGTTTTATTTCAGATACACAATTCTAAAATAGAGAGCTTGACCTTTTTTACTTTTTATCAGACCGCTTTTCTATTTTCCCGCCTAATCTTACGCAGCATCCGTTGATTGTCTGGTTGTTTCAACTCTTCTACCAGCGCTTTACGCTGACCGGAAAAATAATCCTTTGCCTTTTTATCTTTTTTCACAAGACGCTGTGACTCCCTGTATATCTTTTCAAAATTATCATGCAATGCGATAAATACATCCAGTAGTTCCCGGTTTGCGAGCATTTGCTGATAAATTGCCGGATATTCCTTCTCTGCAACACGGAAGTAACTCAGGATATAGGTCGTAAACTGCAGATAGGAAAGTGAATTGTCATTCTGACCAACCGTAATAAAGGCTCTATCAGGGCCGGTATATATCCTGCGTTGTTCACTGTTAAGTTGCCTCAGTATATTATTATCAGTCAGTACGGAATAATAATAGGCATGGTATTCGTCAAGTAGACCGTAGATCCCATGGCGCTGTGTCACATGGTTATGTAGGGATGGCTGGATATAAACTTTATAGCGTGCCTGTTTAAGCAGCGATTGGTCTTTGATGTAGTTAGTAATCTTGCGAGCCGGAAAGCTTGCAGTATGTCTCAGGTGCCTGATACCTGTTTTCTTCAGATATATCGAGGTCGTCAAACCATGTCCGGACTGTGCACCTTTCTTGTTTACCCCTGCTATATAATGCTCATACTTCTTTGCATCACTCGAAAAGCCGTGAGCCGTTTCGTGTATTGCAGTATCCACCTGCCTGACCAGTGAAAGGAACTCTGTTTGGGGTTTGTTTTCACTGATCCCTTTGACGAACTGCACATAACTATTCGATGGTTCGCCACAGTGTTTCTCACCCACGGTCCTGTAGAAATCAAGAAAAAAGATCCCCTCACCTGCAAACCTTTTATTAACATTGTAAAATTCCTGCTCAAGTTCAGGCGTAGTTTTAGTTTTGCGCTGATAAGCAAACAGCTTGGAACAACGTTGCGCCTTTGCATGCTTCTTGAAATCAAAACTACACGATGACAGGGGTAGACTGATTATGAGAACCAATCCTGCCATACCAAAATTGAACTTGAGGTGCATAGTCTTAACTCCAGCAGCTTAACGGGGCACAGATTTAATAAGCCACATAATAATGACTATGAATCTGGTAACTATTCTGGTTTTCTTTAATATTAAAAGAGGAATAAGAGAAATCAAGCTGGCAGCGCTCTTTCATTCGAATGCTGCATATAATGCAAATAAACTGCCTATATATAAGTTAGTTGTGATCTTTTTGTAATAAAACCTTCAAAAAAATGGCCAGGTTACGATAAATAGTAGAGATGACTGACTTAAGGAATATTTGGCATGAACGTCCGGCATGTAATGATTATT
>JAOULB010000367.1 GCA_029882235.1 Gammaproteobacteria bacterium
TCCCTTGCCAGAGCAGTTTATTCTTATCAGCAATCACCCTTCGGCATTTGAAGATGTCGGCATCCCTGCCCTGTTTAATGTCTACTCACTAGCCAAGGCCGAAGTCGCGGACTGGTGGTGGGCGGGACGTATCGTCAAGGCCGCAGGTAATTTATTTGTTAAACGTGAGTCAAAAAAATCACGCCAGTTTGCACGTGAACAAATCATTTCAGAACTACAAAAGGGTAAAAGTATCGTCATTTATCCCGAAGGGGGCTGTAAGGGACGACGCCTGCATAGCTCATTTCGTTATGGGGCCTTTGACATCTCAATGAAGACAGGCATCCCTATCCTGCCCGTGCTACTGCACTATGAATCACAGGCTGATTTTGAATGGTCAGATCCGCAAACTCTGGTGCATAAATTCTGGCACATGATGACAGCACAAAATAACAGGGCAAATTTTTACTGCTTTGATGCTATTAACCCTGCAGATTTTGAGAGCAAAGAAGCCTACAATGCCCATGTCTATACCCTTTTTTGCAACTGGCAGGAAAAATACCTCGCCTGATAAGCCCTTGTTTTAAAGAAAAATTAATTCCTTAACTTTAACAGGCACTAAAAGCTCGGTCCGGGCTATAAAGGTTCACCGTCTGAGACCGACTATATAGGTAAGAATTAAACCGGATCACAACGTTGGACGCCAAACCCCATGCAAACAACAGCACAGTCGTTAAAAAAAGAAGCCGTAGATAACAACCTTCACGACATCAATTCTGAACACCAGTATTTCAGTTTTATGGTGCGCGAGCAGGAATATGCGGTCGACATTCTTCGCGTGGTTGAAATTCGTGGCTGGACAGGCACCCGGCAGGTACCCAGTCTGCCCGCCTACATGAAAGGAGTCATCGACCTGCGTGGTGAGGTCGTACCCATCATCGATCTACGTGAACGTTTCGGTATGCCCAGCCTTGAATACAACCATCTTACTGTAGTTGTCATTCTCAAAGTTGTTGGTGAGACAGGTAACAAGACCATGGGTATCATTGTCGATGCGGTATCCGATGTCTACACCATTAATGATAACCAGTTAAAACCCGCACCCGATTTTGGCGGTGACATCGATATGCAATATGTCACCAGCCTCGCCACTGTTAATGAAAAAATGGTGGTGCTGCTTGATGTTGATGAATTGCTTGGCACCCAAATGCCTGAACACATTGATATCCGAACCGATCTGCTTGAAGAAAGACCGCAGGAAAAAGATGAAACCGTTTTATTGGAAAAATCCTTTGCTGCGATTGCTCCACAGGGCAAGGAGCTGGTAGCACGGTTCTATTCCGAACTATTTCGACGTGCGCCTGCAGTGAAACCAATGTTTGCAGGAACAACGCAAATTGAACAGGAACAAAAACTACTCGCCGCATTACAGCTGGTGATCAGTAATTTACGTAATCCGGAACAACTCTCTCACGCCTTACATTCACTTGGTGTAAAACACCAGGGCTATGGTGCTACAGCAGAACAATATGATGTTGTTGCTCAAACCATGCTTGCCGTACTGGGTGAATTTTTGGGCAATGGCTGGACGCATGAAGTCAAGAACGCCTGGGCCAATGCACTGGGAACCATTAAACAGGCGATGCTCAATGCTTATACGCAGGAACAACAACCTGACACTAAAAATGAATCCGCAGAACAGACCTCAACAAGAACATCATCTGAGTCTGATTTAATTGAAAAGAACTTTGCCGAACTGGCACCACATGCCAATGATCTTGTTGCTCGATTCTATGACCGTTTGTTTGAACGTTATCCTGCAGTTAAGCCTTTATTTAAAGATAGTCAGATCAGTGAACAACAAAAGAAGCTTGTGTCTGCGCTTAAACTTGTGGTGGAGAATCTCCGACGACCTACAAAGCTTGAGCGCGTGCTGAAAGAACTCGGTAAAAAACATCAGAACTATGGTGCCATCGATGTTCACTATGATGCCGTCGCCAAAACACTGCTTGATGTTCTGAAAGAATTTTCTGGCAAAAACTGGAGTGGCGAACTCTACACTGCCTGGTTTAATGCACTGCAGTCGATTAAAGACATAATGCTTAGCGGTTATGATGAAGGACTGGATAACGAGAAAATTAAACTGCTGGAAAATAGTTTCAGTGCTCTCGCGCCACATGCAGATGAACTTGTTGCCCGTTTTTATGGCGAACTGTTCAAACGCTATCCTGCAGTAAAACCGATGTTTGCACGCGTCAATCCCGCTGAACAAAAGAAAAAACTGGTCGCCGCATTAAAGCTGGTTGTGCATAACCTGCGTAACCCGGCAAAACTAACAACGGTATTAAAAGAATTAGGCAAAAAACACCAGGACTATGGTGCGCTGGCATCACACTATGATGCAGTTGCAAGCACCTTACTCGATACCATGGCCGATATGGCCGGGAGCTTATGGGAAGACGATGTCAATGATGCCTGGGAACTGGCACTAAAAACCATAAAAGAAATTATGCTCAGCGGTTATTCAAAAAGATAACTCAGGGCCTGGGGATATCATAAATTCGTTGACCATCAAACATGGTCCGGCACTCATCAATCGAGGACTTGACCACGGCCTGTTTGAGTGTTCGATCGGCTTCTAACCATTCATCACGTAAATCATCAGCAATATTTGCTTCAGATATTGATTGCGACAATATCGAGCTACGTAACTCAAACATTTCATCGGTTATTAATATATTTTGATGCGCCATT
>JAOULB010000368.1 GCA_029882235.1 Gammaproteobacteria bacterium
CAGTGGTATATGGCTGTATTGAGAATAATAGATATAGTTATTTGAAATTGATTTGATTAACCGAAGTAAGAACAGCATAGCCAGCAGCGAGAACACAATCATCACATGAACGACATAGGCCTCTATGTTCAATTGCAGATGTTTCTGGGCTTCCAGAAAAACAACCATGCAAACAACACTGGCGATCGCAAGCAGTAACCACTTCCAGCCTACCCGAAAGACATGCTGTCCTTTTTTCTCCAGCGCCAGCAAACTCACGGTATATTCTTTTTTTTGTCTGGCTTTGGTGCTGGTAATCTTGAGCTCACGATTATTTCTCAGCTGAAAACGCCGCTCCTCCTGCTGCATCCCCAGCTGCGTTAACATCAAAACCATTTCATTCATACCCGCACCCACATCATCCTCATTGAGTCAGTAAGTATAAATTTTTCCGAAATCACGGGTAAAAATCTGATGTGAACCAGTTCACACTTTTGTGGCTAAATAATTATTTCTCGGCCAGATGGGTATCCAGATCTTCAATAACAGCACGAATCTCATCACGTACGCGACGATAATGGACAAGCCGTCCCTCATCAGTCGTCTCCTCAACGGCAAGCTTTGGTGGGTCATCAAAACCGATATGCACGACCCGTGTTTTGCCAGAAAAGACGGGGCAGGTCTCATTGGCATGGCCGCAGACCGTCACCACCACATCAAACTCAACATCGGCCAGCTCATCCAACGTCTTTGAATATTGGCTGGAAATATCCACCCCGGCTTCCTGCATCACCTGCATGGCATATTGATTCATACCGTGCTTTTCAATTCCAGCCGAATAATATTCATGCGCTGCTGGGCCAATCGAATGCGCCCATCCCTCAGCCATCTGGCTGCGACAGGAATTACCGGTGCATAAAAATAATATTTTCAAACCGCCCCCTGATAAAGCTCATATTTGATTGAAGTTACGTTTTAGTATATCAGGAAATATTTTTCAAAATAAAAATGCCTCGAACTTTAGTCGAGGCAAATTCACTACATTGATACAGTAAACGATTTATTGTGATTAAAAACGCATCTAACAAATCACCGTCTTATTCCAACGATTGTATATTTCTCAGCCTGTGATTATCGACCCCCTGCAATATTTTTTGTCGCTTGATCGATATCATCAACAGCTGTTTGTAATGCAAGATGACTATACGCCTTTGCCAGTGAGTGTTCATCGCCAACATTACCGGGGAAGATGACAACCGGAAGATCAGGGTAACGCTCATGCTCTGGTGGGCAACACACAACTGAACAACCCGGTAAAATCTGTCCGACTACACGCGAGGCCCGTAGATTCAAACCTGTACTTAAAACGTCATTCGATGTGATCCCCCCCTTACTGATCAAAAAACCGAGAGTCTTAGGTAGATGACGAACAATCTCCATCAGAAACGCTGAAATCATTTCACCAAAGGCAAGTCGCTCTTGTTGCGATGGAAAACACTTTTCTGAACGACTGGTATAAATCACGACACTGAGTCCAGCTTCATGGATTGAGTTAATTTTCTCAATAATATTATCCAGCAGATTCTCATCATTACCTATACGCTCAACATCAATTTCAAGCCCTTCGATACCGGACTGCTGCAACAGGATATTGAGCTGTTGTGTTGTTTTTTTCACATGCGAACCAACGATCACCGCACCAGGCCTGGCGTTACGGACATATCGATCCATCTCTTCCGCCTTAACTGGCTGGACAGGTAAATTAGCCAACGCAGTTAACAGACTGGCTGCGCTTCTAAACAGAAACCGTTTCCCCAGTGCAGCTGCTTGCATTAATTGTCCGCAAAAATGATTTAGATCATCCTGTGCTTCACTATCAACAACACAGCACTGGTTATTAGATAAACTCATCAGCCTTGCCAGACTGTCATTCTGAACATCATAGAGTTGAAAACGAACAACCTCATCAGACTTGATACGTCCTTTTGTTTTCTCTTCCACATAGTCAGGCAGGTAACTGTGGCTATAACCAAATACCGAATCATTGGCAAACTCCGTTTCATGCACTGGCACAGGCTCACCATCGACCATGAGATAATGAACACTGTCTCGGGTAAAACGACCACCTTCAAAAAAGGCTGGCACCATAAAGTGGGCATCGAAGGGACCCAGCTCTTCGGCAATCACATCCGTCTCAACAGGATAATGACCACGCAAGGTAGAATCCGAACGACTTACCACCAATGGATTGATCTCTTTTCCCTCAAGAAACAAATCGGCAAGCGCCTTTTTCAGGTTGATACAAACCTCACGTGTCAGGGTTTCTGCTGATTTGGCATCCATACCTCGTGTATTCGTCAAGATAAAAAATAATGGCGCCGAATCACGTAAACCCATCTTTAAAGTTTCCACATCCCAACGGGTCAGCAATAGACAGCTGTGAACGGTCTGTGAACCGGTTGGGTCATCATCGAGTACAATAATTTTTGTTTCAGCCATGAGCCTGTCTCTCAATATATAAACTAAACATTATAAAATTCCTGAAGCTGGCCGGCAGTCTCTACTTCATCCACCGACCAGTTCAGGTTAAGGTCACTCACTACTTCGTTAATGTTTCAACTCTTTCAACCATGAACTCTGGCGTAATGCCATTGAAGGCCATGATCTCATCGGGTGATGCCGTGGTCTCACCACGCTTCCAGCAAATAGTGTCACGACGCGGTGCCGTGGTACGTAACAGCACGGGTTCCAGC
>JAOULB010000369.1 GCA_029882235.1 Gammaproteobacteria bacterium
GCGACCGATCGCAAGACCCGAGCCATTTATTGTATGAACAAGCTCTGGCTTGCCTGTTTCAGGATTACGCCAGCGTGCTTTCATGCGTCTTGCCTGGAAGTCTTCGAAGTTGCTGCATGATGAAATCTCACGGTAGGTATTTTGTGAAGGGATCCAGACTTCAAGGTCATAGGTCTTTGCTGCAGAGAACCCCATGTCACCCGTACATAAGGTGATTGTGCGAAATGGTAACTCCAAACGCTTTAACACTTCTTCGGCATGTGATGTTAAGTCTTCCAAAGCTTGATAAGAGTCTTCGGGTTTTACCACCTGCACCATTTCAACCTTTTCAAACTGATGTTGTCTGATCATGCCGCGTGTATCTCTGCCATACGAACCCGCTTCACTTCTAAAGCACGGCGTATGACAAACATATTTACGTGGCATGTAGTCATCATCAACAATGACGTCACGCACAATATTGGTAACCGGCACTTCCGCCGTTGGTATTAAATAATATTCCTGCTCCGCATTAAGCTTAAACAGATCTTCTTCAAACTTCGGCAGCTGTCCTGTACCACGCAAACTGTCTGCATTAACAACGTAAGGCACATAAGTTTCAGTGTAACCGTGTTCGCTTGTATGCAGGTCCAGCATGAACTGGGTTAAGGCGCGATGTAATCGTGCAATGCCTGCACTCATAACAACAAAACGTGAGCCGGTTATTTTTGCTGCGGTTTCAAAATCCATTTGGCCCAGTTGATCGCCAAGATCGACATGGTCTTTGACTTCAAAGTCAAACTGCTTTGGATCGCCCCAGCGTCGAACTTCTACGTTATCGTCTTCGTTTTTTCCTACAGGCACTGATTCATGGGGAAGATTAGGAATGCCCATCAGAATATTATTCAATTCATCCTGAAGATCATTTAACTCAGTCTCAGCCGCTTTGAGTTTATCGCCAAGGTTGGCGACTTCATCTAGCAAGGGTTGGATGTCTTCGCCCTGCGCCTTGGCCTTGCCAATATTTTTGGATTTGCTATTGCGTTCGGCCTGTAATGATTGTGTTGTTGCCTGGATGGTTTTACGTTGCTCTTCGAGTTGCTGCAAACGATCCTGATCAAGTTTAAAGCCACGGGTTGCTAACGCCTTCGCCACATCTGCGAGTTCGTTCCGAATCAGACGAGAATCTAACATGAACTACCTTTTAAAATTATTTTTGATTAACTTGAGCGCTCCAGGTCACGATGTGGCCCGGATCAATGAATGTATTTAAATGTTCTAGTATGGTTTCGATCTTCTTTGGTTCATCAAAAAACTCAATGACGATCGGTAGATTAAGTGACAGATCAACCACACTGGTGCCATGAAAAATACCCGAGTCACCATAACCCGATACGCCGCGAAATACGGTTACACCACGAACCTTTTCCCAGTCATGCAGGCGTTTTAATAAACTTTTAATCTGTTTCTCACCTTCGGTGAGATAGATACGTACCATTGTTACTTCAGTCGAATTCATAATTGTCGTCCCAGAATTACACCCAACCAGGTTGCAAGCAGGCAGGTTATCACGCTAATGAAAATGTTTGCCAGTGCACGAGCTATCGCACCGTCTTCCAACAAGTTTAGTGTCTCCATCGAAAAGGTCGAGAAAGTTGTGAATGCACCTAAAAAACCTACAAGTATGAAGGCACGCCACTCACTATCCAGATTACTTCGTTCAATCATGAATATGAACAAAAGCCCCATCAGAAACGAGCCTACAACATTAACGGCCAATGTGCCGTAGGGAAAACCCCGTCCTAGAATATGGTGTACTCCAGTCGAAACTAAATACCGCATTACCGCACCGAGTGCCCCGCCACCGGCAATAAACAATATCTGCATTACTTATCCTTGTTGCTGTTTTTATCAAGTTCACGCAGGTGTGCGAGCTTCTCAGCTATCTTGATCTCGAGTCCACGCGGTACCGGATTATAATATTGTTGTTCACCAATTTCCTCAGGAAAATAGGTTTCACCTGCGGCATAGGCTTCGGGTTCATCATGGGCATAACGGTACTCTTTGCCATAGCCGAGTTCCTTCATGAGTTTGGTGGGAGCGTTGCGCAGGTGAATCGGAACCTCGGTAGAACCGTATTTCTTCGCATCGGCCATCGCCTTTCCGTAGGCTTTATAAACCGCATTACTTTTCGGTGCACAGGCGAGATAGGCCACCGCCTGCGCCAGTGCCAATTCCCCTTCTGGACTGCCGAGTCTTTCCTGCACATCCCAGGCATTCATGCACAAGCTCAGTGCACGAGGATCGGCATTACCAATATCTTCACTGGCCATACGGACAATGCGGCGAGCAAGATAAAGAGGATCGACACCGCCATCGAGCATTCGGGTGAGCCAGTACAGCGCTGCATCGGGAGATGAACCCCGTACTGACTTGTGCAGGGCCGAGATCTGATCATAAAAGGCCTCGCCCTGTTTATCGAAGCGACGAACGCCACCACTGATCACCTCAAGTAGAATATTCTCAGTAATGGTTTTATTGCCTGGGCTATCTTCTTCTACGAGCTCGACCATAATTTCGAGCAGGTTTAATGCGCGTCGCGCATCGCCATCGGCAGCCTGGGCGAGTTGTTCTCTTAGTGGCAGTGGCATTTCGATATTTACCGCACCAAGACCGTGCGTTGAATCTGTTATTGCGCGATCGATCACGGCCAATAACTCAGTCTGTGTCAGGGCTTTGAGCACATAA
>JAOULB010000370.1 GCA_029882235.1 Gammaproteobacteria bacterium
CGAGCCTGGTGTTGCTTAATATATAAACTCGAACGCGGCAAGAGTTTTCTTCAAAGACTCTTGCCTCTTTCTGTTAATCCGGCATCCAGTTCCTGCCATCAAATACATCAAAGTCGAGCGCGAAGGTGTCCACTTCATCAATGCAGCCGAGGTTAACACGGTATTTACCGGGATAGCGGGCGGTTTCGTGGTGGGTATAGATGCCGCAGTGTTTACAAAAATAATGATGCGCCTTTTTGGAATCAAATTGATAAAGCCCGATATCTTCTGGATTCGCCGTAATCCTTATCTGATCCTTATCCAACGCTTCACTCGACATTAAAGTGCCTTTGCGCCGACAGATAGAGCAGGTACAGCGTAGTCCTTTGTTGATGGGTTTGCAGTCGATGCTGAATTTAACGGCACCGCAGTGACAACTTCCCTGGTAGGTTTTCATGGAATGACTCCTTAAACGGCTTTATTTAATTCTGAGTAAATAGCTGGGTTAGTTAGACTATATCCAGACTTGCGTCGTCGTGCACAAATTTCTACTTGCCTGACCGAACAATTGCCATATACTAATTTATCAACACGATAATAAAAATAACTAAATTCTAATATATCAAACCTGAACAGGGGGATGAAAACATGGCAGAGGTTCATCCGAAAGACAGTGGTGCAGAGGCGAATGAGCTGCCTTTTGCTGCGCCCTGTAAAACACTCGACTTAAATGCACCGATTAACTGGCTCAAGTTGGGTATGGCCGATATCAAGCGCGCACCGAAACAAAGTCTCAGCTATGGCGCGGCCATGGTGATCATCAGTCTATTAGTCAGTGCCGTGGCGCTGGAGTTTGGAAATTTCTATAGCCTGATCACCATGTTATCCGGCTTTATTTTTATCGGGCCGGTGATTGCCATCGGGCTTTATTCTGTTAGTTGTCAGATACAGCTCGGCCAGAAGCCCGTACTGGGTTACTGCCTGCGAGAAGGCCAACGCCACTTTGGCAATACCTTATTGTTCGCCATGGTCCTGCTGGTGGTGTTTATGATCTGGGCCAGAGCCGCCTCCATGATTCATGTCTTCTTTCCGATGGAAAGCCATGCCCACTGGACGGAATACCTGACCTTCCTTGGCATCGGTACCTTTGTTGGTGCGATCTTCTCCGCCATCATCTTTTGCGCCGCTGCGTTTTCACTACCGATGATCATGGATAAAAAAGTCGATATGGTTACGGCGATTGTTACCAGCGTCAATGCCGTTTTACACAACAAGAAAGTGATGATGCTCTGGGCCAGTCTGATTTTTATCAGCCTGTTGATTGGCTTTATCACCGCCTTTATCGGCATGCTGTTGCTGATGCCACTCATAGGCCATGCCACATGGCACGCCTATCAGGAAACCATCGACGCCAGCGCCTGGCCAGAGCATGACTGAGACCTTGATTATATCCCCGTCATAATTATTGCCGGATATAAGAAGGTTCTGACCAGTTCTTCAGTTGTTCCTCGGCCTGGGTGATACTTAGCTGAGCCTCCTGTTTGGCTTTGGTGGCCAGTTTAAGCGCGGCTTTCTTATCTCCTTTTTTCATTGCGGCCTCGGCCTTTTTGATTAACTTGTCGGTTGTAACCCAGGCGCCCTGCATCTTATCGGCCTTTTTGAAGAGCTGTTTTGCTTCGGCCAGTACTGCACTGGCTGAAGCTGCGGCCTGTACCGGCACAACCATGACAGATAACAGACCTATGATCGCAATATAATGAATGTATTTTTTCATAACACGGCTCCTTATCTTTTCCGTACCCATCCTTCGTGATTAAAAACGAGTGCCCGGTGCATTCATCGGGATACCGTTACTGAGAAAGGTATGGAAGTATTCAAGATTGTTCATGGCTTCAGTCTGTTCCTTCAACGGTTTTGCACCAATATTTTTCATGCAGCCTTTATAACGACGCTGAATCGTACCCATGCCACCCCACTTGGAACGATAGCTTGGGAAGTGTGACACCTGACCCACGGCCGGGCTTAATTCGTTGCCACGAATCTTCTGTCCAGCGGCTTCCCAATGACAGTGGTAGCAGGCAAAGGCCCTTGGCCCGCGGCGTGTAAAATAGATCCGCTTGCCATCTTTATAGGCCGCCAGTGCCGCCTTGTTGTTTGGAACCTTTACCGATATGGGTTTACCTCTTGAGGTATGTGCCATATAGGCAAGGATGGCGGCCATGTCTCCTTTCAGGTAGGTCAACGGCTCTTCACCACCGGCCTTACGACATTCATTCAGTGACGCTGCCAGAGTCACAACCTTGCCACGTTTGGTGTCAAAGCGCGGATAGGTATGCGCAATGCCGATACCCCCTTTCTCAAAACAACTTGCATAGGTCTTGCCGTTTTTAAAGGGCTTGTTAAACAAGGCTTCACCCTTATCGACTGCAATCTCATAAGGTGGGAACTCCATAATAGATTCCCATTGTGCACGCTTGTCATCATTAAAGTTGTACATGCCGTTGGAGAGATCGACCGGTGACAACGTTGGGAACTTCTTTTTAAAGTACTGTTGATAGGCTGCCAGGTCTTGCTGAGGATCAGCAAGGCTGGTGGAGACCAGGCCCAGACAGATCGCAATGATCGACAGCACTGATAAAGATAATCTGTTCATAATCAATCCTCCTGAATCAAACCTGTATTGCTACGACACGATTGCTACAGGGTGTAAAGAAAATCGATCAACTTGTCGGTTTGTTTCTTATTAA
>JAOULB010000037.1 GCA_029882235.1 Gammaproteobacteria bacterium
CCTTACTGCCTGGTTGTTTGCTCGCGTATATTGAGTGGGTACGTTATACTCGCCGGAAATCACCTGGGGAAAATCCGATGTTTATGAAAATATTAATCGTATCTTTGCTTATCTTAATCCTGGGCAGTCTCGCAATGGCGCTCGTCGCCATGGTTAAAGACCGTGGTCAATCAGAACGAACTGTCAGAGCATTAACCATTCGCATCGGCATGTCCATTGGCCTGTTGATCTTTATCATGCTTGGTTATGCCGCTGGCTTTATAAGCCCAAATGGTATTTAAAAAAACTTCTTTTAAATAAATAAGGCGCTACGATTACCGTAGCGCCTTTTTTTACTCTCTTGATTACTGATTACAACCAGTAAACAAAGATGAACAGGCCTAACCAGACCACATCCACAAAGTGCCAGTACCAGGCAGCTGCTTCAAATGCGAAATGGTTCTTAGCACTGAAATGGCCTTTCATGGAACGCAGTAACATCACCAGCAGCATAATAGCACCGATAGTCACGTGCAGACCGTGGAAGCCTGTCAGCATAAAGAAGGTAGATCCATAAATGCCTGAAGTCAGTTTCAGATTCAGATCACTATAGGCATGACCATATTCGTAAGCCTGTAGCGCTACGAACAGTGCGCCTAAAGCAACGGTCAGGAATAAACCCAGGATCAGCTGTTGACGGTTACCTTTTTTCAGACCCCAATGTGCCCATGTAACAGTCAGACCAGAGGTCAACAGGATAACCGTGTTGTAGAAAGGAATACCCCAGGCGCCAACCAGTTTAAATTCACCGCCGACATTTGCAGGACCGTTTGTTGGCCAGACATTTTTAAAGCCTTCCCACAAAAGTTCATTGGTCATGGCATTGTTGCCTTCACCGGCAAGCCAGGGCACAGATAATTGACGAGCATAGAACAGCGCGCCAAAGAATGCCGAGAAGAACATGACTTCTGAGAAAATGAACCAGACCATGCCCATACGGAATGAAACATCAACCTGTGCATTATATGTTCCAGCTTCGCTTTCACCGATAACCTGACCAAACCAGCCAAACAACATGTAGATGATAATGGCTAAACCAACATACATCATGGTCATATTGCCCATCTGACCATCTGATGTACCTGGTAAGGCCATCGCAAAACCGAACAGCATTGTAAACAATCCAATCGAGCCGACTATTGGCCAGTGACTGGGCTCTGGTAAATAATAACTACCTGCTTTTGATGACATGTCTACCCCTCTCTTCTGGTAGTTGAAAATAAAATTCTTATTTTTTCCATTTATCTGGCTTTTATCGCCAGACGCATATTTGTTTCTATTTTCGCGCTATCTTTCACCTTGCGTCGTTCTGTATCAAAAAACGTATACGCCAACGTCAAGGTCGAAATCTTTTTAGGTAAGCCGCTATCAACAACAAAACGTAGTGGCATTTCCTTCGCTTCTCCTGGTGCAAACGTCTGCTGGGTAAAGCAGAAACATTCCATCTTGTTAAAGTACTTCGATGCCTGCCCAGGTACAATACTGGGTACCGCCTGTGCAACGACCGTTTTACCAGTCATATTTTTTGCGTAGTACTTTACTTCCCTTACTTCGCCTGGATGAACGGTGATACTTGTCTCCATAGGGCGAAATTCCCATTGCAGATTCTGGTTTCGACTGGCAGTAAACTGTACGGTTACTGTTCTGTCTTTATCCAGCTGCATTTTGTCCGTTGCAACAGTTGCGTCGTATGAGCCCTTCTGAATATCAACAAAACGGCCATTGATTCCAAATGCATTACAGAAAGCCTCATACATGGGCGCAAGAGCAAAACCAAATCCAAACATACCTACGACAACCAGCAATAATTTACCGACAAGCTTGTTATGTGATTTGTTTTGTTGGTTTAGCATCTTCAATAATTCTCGATACTTAACGGCTCAAAACAAAAAAGCTGGCAACAAAAAATGCGATGGCAATGCCGAACAGAATAATTAATGTCCAGGGCTTTGCGCGTCTATTGTCTTCTGTATTACTCATTACACTCATAATCAAATTAAGTGACCCTGCCCGCAGGCAGGGTCAGACTTATTACTTCACCTTAGGTGCAGTTTCAAAGGTATGGTATGGCGCAGGTGATGGTATCGTCCATTCCAGACCTTCTGGATTTTCCCAGACTGTATCAGTTGCCTTGTCACCGCCACGAATACATTTGATAACAATGTACAGGAACAGCAGTTGAGCCGCGCCGAATGCAAAACCACCAATCGAGGACATGAAGTTGAATTCTGCAAACTGAACGGCATAGTCAGGTATACGACGTGGCATACCCGCCAGCCCCAGGAAGTGTTGTGGGAAGAACAAAACGTTAACTGAGATAGTTGACCACCAGAAGTGGATTTTACCCAGTCTTTCGTCATACATGTTACCAGTCCATTTTGGAATCCAGTAGTAGATACCCGCGATAATGGCGAATACCGCTCCGGTTACCAGTACGTAATGGAAGTGAGCAACAATGAAGTATGAGTCATGATACTGGAAGTCAGCTGGAGCAACACCCATCATCAGACCAGTGAAACCACCGATAGTGAACAGGAACACAAAGGCTACTGCCCATAACATAGGTGTTTCAAATGTCATTGAGCCTTTCCACATAGTCGCAGTCCAGTTAAAGACTTTAACCGCTGTAGGAACCGCAATCATCACAGTCGCATAAGTAAAGTAGAGCTCACCCGCAACTGGCATACCGACAGTAAACATGTGATGCGCCCAAACGATGAATGACAGGAAGGCAATCGCTGCTGTCGCATACACCATAGAGGCATAACCAAACAGTTGCTTACGCGCAAAGGTTGGGATGATCTGCGAAACAATACCAAATGCAGGCAGGATCATGATGTACACCTCTGGATGACCAAAGAACCAGAACACGTGCTGGAACAGTACAGGGTCACCACCACCGGCAGCATCAAAGAAGCTGGTGCCGAAGTTACGGTCAGTCAGCATCATGGTTACCGCACCGGCCAGTACTGGCATAACGGCAATCAGCAGGAAGGCTGTGATTAACCAGGTCCAGACAAACAGTGGCATTTTCATCAATGTCATGCCAGGAGCACGCATATTCAGAATAGTTGCGATGATGTTGATCGCGCCCATAATGGATGAGAAACCAAGCATGTGTACTGCAAAGATAAAGAAGTCAGTACTTGCAGGTGCAAATGTGGTCGACAGTGGCGCATAGAATGTCCAGCCGAATGCAGGACCGCCGCCTTCCATGAACAGTGTGCTGACCAGCATGGTTCCTGCGAATGGCAGAATCCAGAACGACCAGTTGTTCATACGAGGCAGAGCCATATCAGGCGCACCAATCATCATTGGAACCATCCAGTTGGCGAAACCAACCATGGCGGGCATCACTGCACCAAATACCATGATCAGACCATGCATGGTGGTCATACTGTTAAAGAACAATGGGTCTACAACCTGCATACCCGGTTCCATCAGTTCAGCACGGATGACCATTGCCATCGCACCACCGACCAGGAACATAATGAAAGCAAACCACAGATACAAAGTACCGATGTCTTTGTGGTTTGTCGTAAATAACCAGCGTGTTATGCCGGTAGGTTTGTGATCACTCATTTTCTAATCCTCCGCTGGCATTATTTTGAAATTTGAGATGGTTGAACGACATCGCCAGTCTTATTACCAAAGGCGTTACGTTCATAGGTGATAACAGCTGCCAGATCTGCCGCATTTAACTGTGCGCCAAATGCCTGCATGGCTGTACCCGCTTTACCTTTTACAACGATATCGATATGACCTTTAACAGGGCCGGTTGTAATCTTACCGCCAGCAATAGCTGGGAAGACGCCGGGAATACCCTGACCATTCGCCTGGTGACAGGCAGCACATTGCGCGTTGTAAACTTCCTGACCACGTTTCATCAGGTCAGCTTTGCTCCATGTTTTATTAGCGCTAGCTGCTGAGGCCTTGGCCAGTTTCTTCTGCTTGGCAATCCAGTCGTTGTATTCGCCCTCAGAGACAACATTTACAACAATAGGCATGAAGCCGTGATCTTTACCACACAGTTCAGCACATTGACCACGGTAAGTACCGGTCTTCTCAGCTTTGAACCAGCTTTCGTTAATGAAGCCAGGAATCGCATCACGCTTGATAGCAAGCTCAGGCACCCACCATGCGTGGATAACATCATTTGCTGTCGTCAGGATGCGGATTTTTTTGTTAACAGGCACAACAATGGGCTTATCAACATCGAGAAGATAGTTTGGAACAGTCCGTGGATCAGTACCAGAATTCATCTGTCGAGCATCGTTACTGGCCTTGTCCAGGCTACTGAAGAAGTGGACACCACTGTCGAGGTATTCGTATTCCCATTTCCACTGCCAGCCTGTCGCCTTGATGGTCAGGTCTGGGTTGCTGGTATCTTCAATAGCCAGCAGGGTTTTTGTTGCGGGTACTGCAATCGCAACCAGAATAATAAATGGGATAACCGTCCAGACAAATTCGACTGTTGCACTTTCATGGAACTGGGCAGCAACCGCACCTTTGGACTTACGATGGTTAATCAATGAATAAATGATGACTGCAAAGACACCAATACCCACGATTGTAACAATCCACAGGATCAGCATATGCAGGTCATAAATATCACGACCTAATTGCGTCACACTGGGTGTCAGGTTCAGCTCATAATCTGCGAGCACAGATGCTGGTATGAGAACCAGTCCTGCACACAGCAAGCTGAAAAGTTTTTTCATTATTTTACTTGCCGACATTACCTCTACCTCTCCGGTTAGGATTTCAAGATTAAATTCTTAAAAACTGTTGCTATGTTGATTAGCTTTTTTTATTTCTGTCTGGCCGGTTATTCCCCAAAACGACCCACCAGATTTATTCTTTTGCTTTAGTTAGCTGCGGCTTCATTGATCTGAATCATTATTTACAGTAAGCGATTCAGAATGAAATTGATCCACGTCATGTATGATCTTTATTCAGACTAAAAAATGCACCGGGGATGCTACAACCTGTCGCCTTGTGGTGCAATAAAAAATATCGATATAGGCTTATAACAAACAAATATATAATTGTATTCTAATATAGATAGTTTCTAATTATTATTACTTACGTAAAACAAGGTATTTACGCTTTTAGCCTTATATACAGTATGTTAATAACCCATAACATCACTGAGCGTTTTATTCGCTAACGCTTATCGAAGCCAATAAATCGGTCTAAATAAAAATTTCTTTAGACTTCGTCTCTGTTTTCAGAATAAAAAAATAAAAATATTTTGTCACTGGCAGATTAAATCGCTCTTTGTATCCAGCAGAGCATCCACATTTAAACTGTCTGGAAATTCTGAATGTCCTATTTGTGCGAACGGTTTCTGTCCAAGCAGCTTGCTCAGGTATTCAATTTGCTCATCAATATACTGAGTTTCAGGATCGATCACATTTGCAATCCAGCCTGATAAGCTCGAACCTGAATGTTGTATGGATTGATATGCCAGCGCAGCATGATTTAAACAACCCAAACGAATTCCAACAACAAGCACAATCGGTAACTCCAGCTCACGTGTGAGATCGGCAACTGTGAGCTGAGCTGATATTGGCGCCAGCCAGCCCCCTACGCCTTCAACCAGCACAACATCAAACTGCTTTGCCAGCTGTTGGTAGTTTTGTTTAATGATTTGCAGATCAACATCAACACCGGCCTGCTGTGCGGCGATATGTGGTGATACTGGCGATATGAAACAATATGGATTAATTAGTTCATAAGCCACATCAGACTTCATCGCCAACTGAATTTGCAGAGCATCATCATTTCGCAGCTGGCCATCGATTAATTCAGCACCACTAGCAATTGGTTTCATACCTGCAACACTGACACCTTTCGACTGCAATGCCTGAATTAACTGCACGGTGGTATAGGTTTTACCAATGCCAGTGTCGGTGCCTGTAATAAAAATGCCTGTCACAATGTTAAACCTGTTTCACGGGTTTTATTTCCTGCAGCGGAATCACGGCACTATGGCTGCCATCTTCAGCCTGCTGGATCTGACCTGCAGGTGCCCAGGCATGGCCATACACCACTTCATAGGTGGCCGGTAACACACCATCAGCGCGAAATGTTTCATAGTGCTGGATCATTTTCTGTAAATGCTGTTTACCCATTAACTGACGTTGTCGATCATGAGTAACATTATGTGCACCGAGTTGTTTCAGATCGCGCATCAGACCAAATACATCTTTATAGGTCAGAGTCAGGTACTCCATATCCATAATCGGTTCGGCAAAGCGTGTATGCATTAATAGATCACCAATGTTATGCATGTCCTGAAATTCGTTCACATGACTACTGTTATCAACTTTATTCCAGCTCTCGCGTAACTCTTTTAAAGTGTCTGGGCCAAAGGTGGTGAAGATCAACATACCACCCGGTGCCAGTACGCGACGAAACTCACTGAACAGAGCTTCGAGATCATCCACCCATTGCACCGCAAGATTCGAAAAAATCATATCAACACTGGCATCGGCAAAGGGCAGGCTCTCTGCATCCGCCGTAACATATGAATGCCGTTTAATGAGTTTTTGCCACCAGGCCATACGATCACGCGCACGGAGTAACATGCTATGTGCGATGTCGAGGGTATAAATATGCGCACGCGGATAAAAATTTGCCAATGCTTTGGCACAGACACCCGTACCGGCACCGACATCCAGCACACGTTTAGGCTTATGCTTCATAATCCCGAGACGTGCAATCAGACGATCACCGATTTCCTGTTGTAACACGGCGACTTCATCATAGGTCGCTGCAGCCTTTTCAAAGGCGCGACGCATTTGTTGTTTATCTATTTTAATGCTCATGACGACAAAACTGCTTTATATGGTTTAAACATTGTTCGGGATGAGACAGGAAAGGTGCATGACCGGCCTTATCAATAATTTTGACTTGTGCATTGTTTGAGTTACTCGACAATTCAATTAAAGCCTGCTGTGGTATCAGGGTATCGCGCTCACCGCCAAGTAATAACGTTGGTATTGTCGATGCGCTAAACTCATCGCGCAGGTCGACCTCTTTTAATAAACCCAGACCTGCATTCAGGGCAGCCTGTGTCGCTTCACCACGTTCAAACAGACGTGCACGTAATTCACGTAAATTATTTTTCTGTTGTTCACTACCGCGGACCTGCAAGGCAAGGAAACGATTGAGTGTCGATTTATAGTCCTGTGCCAGATTATCGGCGAAACCCTGCAACACGTCTTCACTGGTTGCATTAGCCCAGCCATCACGTTGCACAAAGCTGGGGGTACTGGCAACAAGCACTAACTTGCTGACCCTGTCAGGATGCTGATGTGCCAATGCCTGTGCAATCAGGCCGCCCATTGACCAGCCGATAAAGATCGCAGGAAAGTTTATCGATGCCGGCAAGGCCTGCCGGATCACCTCAACATAGTCATAAATACTCTGCTCGCCCTGATATTCGCTGTAACCATGACCGGGCAAATCGACACAATGGACACGAAACTGTGTGGCCAATTCATTGGCGAGTTCTGTCCAATAACCGCCATGCATGCCCCAGCCGTGCAGCAGCACAATGTCTGATCCAGCGCCGAATGACTCTATATATATGGGCGAGGAGGGATCCAGCCGTTCAGCCTTCATGGTTTCAATACCTTTTGCAGACTATCGAGTAGTCGTTCGACATGGTGTTGCTGATGCTCAGCCGACAGGGTAATTCTTAAGCGTGCGGTTCCGTCAGGCACCGTTGGTGGGCGAATGGCGCTGATTAAGATGCCATCATCAAGTAGTTGCTGACTGATGTTCACTGTCTTAGCAGTATCACCAATGAGCAAAGGTTGAATCGGCGAAGCCGAGGACATTAGCGATAACCCCAGCTGTTCCGCACCCTGGCGGAATTGTTTGATTAAATGATTGAGCTGATCGCGCCGCCATGATTCTTGCTGTACCAGCCTTAATGCAACACGTGTTGCTGCGGCAACAGCTGGGGGTAAGGCGGTGGTGTAAATATAACTGCGCGCAGATTGAATCAGGGTTTCGATCATACTTTCATGACCCGCGACAAAGGCACCGAAAGTGCCCAGGGCCTTACCAAAGGTGCCCATCAGGATCGGCACATCATCCAGGGTCAGATCATTTTGTTGCAGACAACCGCCACCATGATCACCCAACACACCCAAACCATGCGCGTCATCGACCATGAGCCAGGCATTATGTTGCTGGGCTAGTGTTGCAAGTTCTTTTAATGGCGCAACATCACCATCCATACTAAACACACCATCGGTGACAATGAGTTTGTTGTCACTGTTACTACTGGTCAGTTTATTTTCCAGATCGCTGACATCATTATGCTGATAACGTTGCAGACGCGCGCGTGATAATAAACCAGCATCGAGCAATGACGCGTGATTGAGTCGATCTTCAAACACCGCATCACCCTGTCCAAATAATGCACTGATCACACCCAGGTTGGCCATGTAACCCGTTGAAAATATTAATGCTCTTGGTCGGCCAGTAAACTCAGCCAGTTCTTCCTCAAGTTGATGATGATGTTGACTATGGCCAGAGATAAGATGCGCTGCGCCGCTACCGACACCGTACTCTTTCGCCGCACTGGTAAAGGCTTTGATCAATTCAGGATGATTGGCGAGACCAAGATAATCATTGCTGCAAAAATTCAGCGCCGTCTTACCTTGCAGATTAATCTCAACACCCTGTGGTGAATGGATTAATTTACGACGCCGATAGAGTTGCGCGGCCTCACGTTCGGCCAGCCTTTCATCGAGTGATGCATAATCGATCATGTCGGTGTTATTGCATCACCTTAATGCCCAGGTTTTCAAACAGGGCCATGTCATGGCCGGTATCTGGGTTCGGTGTAGTCAGCAGTTTTTCGCCATAGAAAATTGAATTGGCACCGGCAAAGAAACACAACGCTTGTAGTTCATCGCTCATGGCCTCACGTCCGGCGGATAAACGCACGTAAGAACGTGGCATCATAATGCGCGCCACGGCCAGCGTGCGTACAAACTCCAGATGATCCAGTTCCTGTTCATTCGCCAGTGGCGTGCCTTCAACGCGTACCAGCATATTAATGGGTACACTCTCAGGATGCTGCGGCTGATTCGCCAGTTGTTGTAACAGGCCCACGCGATCATCACGCGTCTCACCCATACCCACAATGCCACCACAACAGACATGAATACCGGCATCACGCACATGTTCCAGGGTATCAAGTCGATCCTGGTAGGTGCGTGTGCTGATGATCTCACCATAAAAATCCGGTGAGGTATCGAGGTTGTGATTGTAATAATCCAGCCCGGCATCTTTGAGTTTTTGGGTCTGGCTTCCAGTTAACATACCGAGGGTCAAACAGGTTTCCATGCCCAATGCCTTCACCCCCTCAACCATTTTAATCACCGGGATCAGATCTTTATCTTTGGGACTACGCCAGGCCGCGCCCATACAAAAACGTGTTGAGCCCATTTCCTTTGCCTTTGTCGCAGCGGCAAGCACTTCATCCAGTGGCATGAGTGGATCAACTTCAAGCTCGGCATCGTGACGCACGCTTTGCGGACAATAAGCACAGTCCTCGGGACACTTGCCGGTCTTAATACTTAACAGACTACTCACCTGCACCTGATTCGGATCAAAGTGCTGACGATGAATCGTCTGTGCCTGAAACAGCAGATCATTAAACGGCTGACTAAACAGCGCAGCAATTTCATCGGCGCTCCAGTCATAGCGTAAATCTTCGGCAATAAAATCTTCAGTGCGTGCGTTCATAGTGTTGGTTCCTCAATACTGACATCCTGCCAGTGTTCTTTTTTATAAATTCGATAAAGGTCGAGAAGCGACCAGGGGATCATCACCAGCGCGCAGATCGCCCAGGTCATAATCCAGTAATTCACATTGGTGCCATAAAAGGTTCCTGCCACCACAATAACGCCAACCATCGCGTAATAACGATAGGCCGCCTGCTGAGTGTAATGGCCGGCGCGTTCATTCGGATGATGGCGCGCGATAATGTAGACCACAATCGAAATGGCAAACCACAGGATTGATGGCACGATCATGGCGATGAGCATAAAGATCAGGCTCATATATTCCGGCTTGCCTAGTAGCGCTAAAGGCACCACAAACAGCCCCGGCAGCATGGCTGCCATATTGCCGAGATTAAACAGCGCCGCAGTTTTGCGCGCATTTTTCGCCAGAATGGTTCGAGTTGCAGATTCAGTCATGATCCTGAGGTACACTTACGGGGTCAGGGAATGATAGGCCGCAAATAACTGCTGTCAACCAAAAGGATTTAATATGGTTTACAATTGGTTAAATAATATACAAAAATGGATTTTTCCAGCCCACTGCATGCTCTGTGGTGGCCAAGCAGATTCTGACGTCCAGCATGATCAGGATATCTGCCCAGCCTGTCTGGACAGTCTGCCCCAGCTCGATAACCCCTGTCCTGTTTGTGCACTCCCGGTAACATCGGGTCCGGATTTGATCTGCGGCCAGTGTCTGCAGCAGGCCCCACCCTACCAGCAAACCTTCAGTGCCTATCAGTATGCGCCGCCACTGATTCAGCTTGTGACGGGTCTTAAATTTCATCAGCGTCTGGCTGTGGCAAGACTGTTTGGCCAGCTGCTCGCCCAACATCTTGAACAGCGAGAATTTGATCGGCCAGAGTGTCTGATCCCGGTGCCCCTGCACCCAAAACGCCTGCGTGAACGCGGCTTTAATCAATCCATCGAAATAGCTCGCCCGATATCAAAACAGTTTGATCTACCCATTGATAGCGAACTCTGCCAACGCCTTCGTCATACCACGCCCCAAACCGGGCTAAATG
>JAOULB010000371.1 GCA_029882235.1 Gammaproteobacteria bacterium
ATGCCGGCGAACGGGCGGTGAAGAAGTATGCGGGGATTCCCCCTTATCCAGAAACGCAGAAGTATGTGACCAAGGTACTGCGCTACCACGGTTTTTACAGCACCTGGAACTAACTCGCGCGGCGAACCTCGACCAGCATTAAACGGGCTTCCTGTTTAAGCTTTTCTGCCAGGTCATTCGCTATGGTCTGAAGATCCATTTGCAGTAAATCCAGTTTTGTTTCTCCTTCTATATGGTTCAGGGCGGGTTCGAGTTGATAAGTCGGTCCCCAGGTCTGACCATAATCCACCATCACCACCTGCCAAGGGTAGTTCAGGATGCTCTGGTTTCTTAACCGAGTCAGGTATCCGGCCAGTAATTTTGGATAAATCTCTGAAGCCGTATAAAAACTGATCTGTGGCAGCTTCCAGAGTTCACCCTGACCATTCACATGTCCTTCACAAGACCAGCAAGGTTGTAATAATCTCAGCGCTGAGAGTTCAAACACGATCGGGACTACTTTCAGCTCGATTGGATGTGCTTCTGGTTCACTTGATAGTGCGCCTGGTGCATTCACGCATTTTGAATCACATTGAGTGGCGCAGTCTGCCGGTAATAAGGAATCACAGGGGAGTTTGCAGTTTGGACAGGGCCGTAGCTCCCGTGCACTGGGTTGCTGAATCAGTTTTTCCAGATCCTGTTCTGCCTTTTCCTTATCAAGGAAACCGTATTTCGGTAATGGAATATGCATATTGAGGGTATTCCTGAGTATCCTGCTCAATTTATCGACATTTGTATGCGCGACATTAAAATTTTAATTTGTAAACTGTCGCTGGTTTTGCGCTAAGTTATGGGTAAGTTTTTGATTATATTTAAATAATTCATGAAACATAATAATTGTGAAAATAGGTAAGGCATGCTGATTCATATCGACATGGATGCCTTTTACGCCTCAGTAGAGACGCGTGAACGACCTGAGCTGGCTCACAGGCCTTTGGTTGTGGGTGGTTCAGTCCGCTCCCGAGGCGTGGTCTCTGCGGCTAATTACCGGGCTCGGGAGTATGGTATTCACAGTGCCATGCCAATGTCGCGGGCCCTGCGTTTATGCCCGGAGCTGGTCTGTCTGCCGGTGCGGATGGATTTATATGCCAGTGTCTCTGCCCAGATCCGAGCCATCTTTGCGCGCTACACCCCAGAGATTGAGCCACTGGCACTGGACGAGGCCTTTCTGGATGTGAGTGCCAGTCAGCAGCTTTATGGTGATGCCGAGCAAATCGGGCGCAGAATCAAGCGGGAAATTAAAACAGAACTCGATCTGGTTGCCTCGGTCGGTGTTGCGCCGAATAAATTCCTCGCCAAGCTGGCCTCGGATTATGACAAGCCTGATGGTTTTGTGGTGATCCAGCCCGATGCCGTGCAGGCCTTTCTTGATCCCCTGCCCGTAAGTCGACTCTGGGGAGTGGGTAAATCCACACAAAAGGTTTTTGAGCGGCTGGGGGTGCGAACCATTAGTGAAGTGCGGCAGTTGCCGCTGGCGGTGATGACGGATTATTTTGGTCAATCGGGTCAACATTTACTCAATCTGTCACAGGGGATTGATGAGCGTCGTGTTGTTACCGAGCGCCGAGCAAAGTCGATTTCCAATGAAACCACATTCGCAGCAGATATCCATGATCGCGATGTGCTGCAGTCCTGGCTGCTACAATTAACCGAGCAGCTTGGCTGGCGCCTACGGCAGGCAGAACTGAAAGGTCGAACTATTCAGCTGAAAATACGTTTCGCTGATTTTCGTTTAATCACGCGTTCAACCACGCTTGAAAGACCGAGTCAGACGACCGAGATACTATGGCAGGCAGTGCGAAAATTATTAGCAGATTGTGAACTACCACAGTCGGTACGATTGATTGGCATGGGTGTGAGTCAGTTGTGTGATGAAACTGAAGAGATTGCACAACAAGTTGATTTATTTGCCCCGAATGATGAACGCAAGCAAAAGATTGATGCTGTGGCCGATGAAATTAATTCACGCTTCGGCAAGGCTATGCTCCACCGCGCAACAACAGACAAACATTAATAATGATTGAGGCAATTTAATGGCAGATATATCGACAGAGTCCGCAGCAACGCCTGGTGCGATTTACCTGAAAGATTATCAACCACCAGCATGGCTGGTTGAAAATGTGGATCTGATTTTTGATCTGGATGCGGATAACACGGAAGTTCGTTCAAACCTGTCGATAAAGAAAAACCCCGATTATAAAAATCAGACATCCTCAATTGTTCTAAATGGACATGAACTGGAACTGATCTCAGTGAGTCTTAATGGTCAGGTCTTAAAACAGGATGACTATAAACTCTATGACGAAGTGATGGAGATAATGGAGGTCCCTGATCAGTTTGATCTTGAGCTTGTGACGCGAATTCATCCTGCCGCAAATACGGCGTTAGAAGGTTTATACCATTCCGGCAAGATGCTGTGTACGCAGTGTGAGGCTGAAGGTTTTCGCAGAATCACTTATTTTCCTGATCGCCCTGATGTTATGGCGACCTATACGGTTACGCTCAGAGGAGACAAGAATGAATACCCGGTGTTGTTATCCAACGGTAATTTGATTGAAGAAGGTGTTCTGGATGATGGCCGGCACTTTGCCACATGGCATGATCCTTCACTGAAACCATCTTATTTATTTGCGGTTGTCGCTGGCCAGTT
>JAOULB010000038.1 GCA_029882235.1 Gammaproteobacteria bacterium
TCAAACTCAAAATCATAGTCTGGTTTTTGATACCGGACCCCGATTTAGTGAATTCTTCGATACGGGCTCAGCCGTAGTGGTTCCATTTTTACGCCAGCAGGGTATTCAACAGCTTGATACGCTCGTTGTGAGCCATGGCGATAATGATCATATTGGCGGTGCGAAAAGTGTTTTGAATCAGATTCCGGCCAACAGGGTACTGAGTAGTGCAAAAGCATTGCTTGCAGAGGGGGCAGAGCCCTGTGTGGCGGGTCAGAGCTGGCAATGGGATGGGGTGGATTTCATGATTTTGTCACCGGTACAGGTGAATCATCAGAAAAAGGAAAACAATCAGTCCTGTGTTTTGAAAATATCCTCACCACATGGCTCAGTTCTGCTCACCGGAGACATCGAGGCAGCCACAGAAAAAGAACTGCTAAATCGATATCCGAAACAGCTATCCGCCAATGTTCTGGTTGCCCCGCATCACGGCAGTAAAACCTCCTCAAGCGCGAAGTTTGTCCAGGCGGTTCACCCCAACTATGTCCTGTTTCCCGTCGGCTATCGAAATCGCTATCGTTTTCCTCACCCTAAAGTGGTGCAGCGCTACCAAGCTATCGGCTCTACAATGCTTAGTTCGACTAATTCAGGCGCCATCCTGTTTAACTTTGGCGCTAATATGGAAATATCGCCACCCACAATCTGGCGAGAGCAGCATCGTCGCTACTGGCACCGATAAAATTTTGTGCACGAAGAACCTCAAGCATGCACTTTCGGTGTGGGCTGGTCTTTGCTAAAGTTGTCGGGCTAAAGATGGTGGCTGATTTCACCCAATCCTGATAATTAAAATAAGGACAATCCCGACGTGTTTGAAATGGTACAAGCTGGTGGCTGGTTAATGCTGCCCATTCTGTTATGTTCGGTTATCGCGCTGGCTATTGTTGGCGAACGGTTCTGGTCCCTGCAGCAAAAACGCATTGCGCCTAAACATCTGGTGGCGCAAATCTGGCAATGGCATCGGAGTAAGTCCCTGGATGAAGAACATCTCACTGCACTGGCAGCGAGTTCACCGCTGGGCAAGGTTTTAGCAGCCGGGCTGGTCAACCGTATGCACCCACGCGAAATCATGAAGGAAACCATTGAGGAGACGGGTCGCCAGGTGGTGATTGAACTGGAGCGTTATCTGAATACCCTCGGTACTATCGCATCGATTACACCATTATTAGGTCTGTTGGGTACCGTCATCGGTATGATCAAGGTATTCGCCGCGATTACCACGCATGGGGTAGGCAATGCGACAGTGCTTGCGGGCGGTATTTCTGAAGCCCTGATTACAACGGCAGCAGGCCTGTCAGTCGCCATTCCGAGCCTGATCTTTTATCGCTATTTTCGCGGCCGCGTTGATGAGCTGGTGCTGAAGATGGAAGAAGAGGCGATGAAGGTTGTTGATGTGATGCATGGTGATCGTGAAGTCGGCGCGAAAAATCCAGAAGGCGAAGCATGATCTTTCGTAACACTCGCAAAGAAGAGCTTCAGCTTAATCTGACGCCATTGATTGACGTGGTTTTCCTGCTGTTGATCTTTTTTATGGTGTCGACCTCTTTCACTAAAGAGTCTGAAATTAACATTGAACTACCTGAATCCTCTGGCACGCCATTAAAAACGGAAAAATTTGTCATTGAAATCGAAATTGATCGTGAGGGTCGCTACTTCGTGAATCAGCAGCGCGTGAAAGACAATAAAGTGCTGACTCTGAAACGTGCAATTCGACTCATTCAGGGAAATAAAAAAAATCCTCAACTAATTATCAGTTCTGACCGTAAAACATCCTATGAAGCAGTTGTCAAAGCCATGGATGCGGCCAGACAACTGGGATTAGTTAACCTGACATTTGCAACCAAGCAGACAAAAGAATAATAACGAATATGAGTCAAGAAAAGGCCCAAACTGACGGCGGAGTAATCTATCGCCGGCTACTTGGTTTTGTGTTTCCTTACTGGAAGGTCTTTATTGGCTCCATTCTGGCTATGATGGTGCTCGGCTCTACCGAAGCGGCTTTTGCTGCCGTCATGAAGGTGATCACCGGTGCTGGCTTTGTCGACAAAGATCCGGAAACCATTCGCTGGATTCCTTTGATGATCATCGGTGTGTTTACGGTCAAGATGATCAGCGGCTTCTTCTCGACCTATGGCATGAGCTGGATTGCACGCCAGGTGATCAAAACATTACGCAAGCAAATGTTTAACCAATTATTGCGCTTACCCTCCAGTTATTTTGAAGGTACCTCGTCGGGTGTTATTCTTTCTAAACTATTGTATGACGTGGAGCAGGTTGCCGCGGCCTCGTCTCAGGTCATTACGATACTTATCCGCGACACGCTTTCGATCATCGCCTTGCTTGCATGGATGATTTATATCAGTTCAAGCCTGACCTTAATTTTCCTGATAATCACGCCCGTATTGACAATTCTTGTGGTCTTCATCAGCAAACGTTTTCGTAAACTAGCCAAACGTATTCAGGGGTCAATGGGTGACATCTCGCATGTCTCAGAAGAGGCGATTGAAGGACAGCGGGTGATAAAAATCTTTGGTGGCCAGGACTATGAAACCCAGCAATTTGAAAATGTAAATGAGTACAACCGTCGACAACATATGAAGATTGTTGCGACTACCGCATTTAGTACACCCTTTATTCAACTGCTGGTGGCCTGTGCGTTTGCGCTTATTGTCTACATGGCGACCTTACCTGATATGCGTGGTATTGTTGGTGTGGATACGTTTGTCTCATTCATGACCGCCATGATTATGCTTATGCAGCCGACTAAACGGTTAACCACCATTAACGCCTTATTGCAGCAGGGCATTGCTGCGGCGCAAAGTGTGTTTGACTTTCTGGATCAGCCACAGGAAAAACATCAGGGCGGCAAAACCATTTCTCAGACAAAAGGCGCGGTAAAGTTTGAACATGTTTCATTCAGCTATGCCAAAGACAAGGACAAAATCCTTGATGATGTCAGTCTTACGATCGAGCCTGGCCAAAGCGTTGCCTTTGTGGGTCGCTCAGGGGCGGGCAAGACTACGCTGGTGAGCTTGCTACCTCGCTTTTACGAGTTTGATGAAGGTCGTATTATGCTCGATGGCGACGATATAAAAGATATCAACCTCAATAGTCTGCGTGACCAGATTGCCCTGGTCAGCCAGCAGGTGACTCTGTTTAATGACACCATCGCACATAATATTGCCTATGGTGCACTAGGAACAGTCAGCGAAGAAGAGGTGATTAAAGCGGCAGAAACTGCTCATGCCATTGAATTTATCAGGGAATTGCCCGAAGGGTTTAATACTCATGTTGGAGAAAACGGCGTTCTTTTATCCGGTGGTCAGCGGCAACGACTCGCGATTGCGCGGGCAATTTTGAAAAATGCACCTATTCTTATTTTGGATGAAGCAACATCGGCATTGGATAGTGAGTCTGAGCGTTATATTCAGGAAGCACTTGATGAATTAATGAAAAATCGAACCACGTTGGTGATTGCGCATCGTCTTTCAACCATAGAGCGCGTAGACAAAATTATGGTAATGGAGCATGGCAAAATTGTCGAACAGGGTAAACACCAGGAACTGCTCGATAAAGAGGGCATCTATGCGGGCCTGTACAATTTACAATTTAAAAATTAAGTATGAATTTTTTACCCGAGGTTTATGTTGTTTAAACGGCTAAAACAAAAAATAGAAAGAAAGCTGTTACATCTATGGCAAGAAAAAACAGGATTGACTAAATCACTGCGGCCACTGTCATGGCTCTATTGCACCATCATCTTTTTCCGTAAGCTTGCCTACCGTTTAAATTTTAAAAAGACCGAAAAACTACCCGTAGCTGTTATTGTTGTTGGCAATCTCACTGTTGGTGGTACAGGCAAGACACCATTGGTGATCTGGCTGGCCAATTTTTTAAAGGACAATGGTTTTAAACCAGGCATCATCAGTCGAGGATACGGTGGTAAGGCTCGGCATTGGCCACAACAGGTGCGACCAGATAGTGATCCCTATGCAGCAGGCGATGAATCAGTCCTGATTGCGCGTCGGACACATTGCCCCATGGCTGTTGGCCCTGAGCGTATTGTTGCCGGGAAAGAACTGTTGCACTACCACCCTGACTGCAATGTCATCATCTCTGACGATGGCTTGCAGCATCTCGCACTTGATCGCGACATCGAAATCGTTGTTGTCGATGGAGAGCGACGATTTGGAAACGAATACTGTCTGCCGGCAGGTCCATTGCGCGAACCCGTCAAGCGGATCAGTAAAGTGGATTTTGTTGTTACCAATGGTGTGGCAGCCAAAGATGAGTATGCAATGAAGTATTCAGCTTCACACTACAATAATATTCTTGATGAAAGTAAATCAAAACCATTAGAAGATCTGAAAGGTAAGGCGATTCATGCGGTTGCAGGTATTGGCAATCCAGACAGATTCTTTAAAAAGCTGAAAGGTCTTGGCGCAAAAATCATTCCGCATGATTTTCCCGACCATCACATGTACGAAGAAGATGATCTGAAGTTTGAAGATAAAAATGATGTCGTCATGACCGAGAAAGATGCGGTAAAATGCAAACGTTATGCTGACAAGAAACACTGGTTTATCCCAATTACTGCTGAATTGCAGGATAAATTCGGACAAGCAATCCTGAAGAAGTTAAAGGAAACCGAATCCAATGGATCAAAAACTACTTGATATTCTCGCCTGCCCAATTTGTAAAGGCGAATTGCAATACAATAAGCAGGCGCAGGAACTGATTTGCAAGGGTGATCGTGTCGCTTTTCCTATCCGTGATGGCATTCCCGTCATGCTTGAAGATGAAGCACGCCAGCTTGAGGCCTCTGAGGAAGTTTAATTGTCTTTTATTATTGTCATTCCGGCACGTTATGACTCAAGTCGGTTGCCTGGGAAACCTCTTAAAAAATTACTCGGTAAACCTCTGTTGCAACATGTCTATGAGTGCGCCACTCGCAGTGATGCCAGCGAGATTATTATCGCAACTGATGACGAGCGTATTGAGACGGCGGCAAAAAGTTTTGGTGCCGATGTCTGTATGACAGGCTCACAGCATACCTCGGGTACTGAGCGTATTGCTGAAGTCATCTCAACGCGAAACATTACTGACGACACAATTGTTGTTAATCTTCAGGGTGACGAGCCCATGATGCCTGCAGCCTGTCTTAATCAGGTCGCCAGGCTTCTTACGGATAAGCCTGAGTGTTCAATGTCAACGCTATGTGAATCAATATCGAGTCAGGATGACGTGTTCAATCCAAATGTTGTCAAGGTGGTTTTTGATCGACTGGGTCGTGCACTTTATTTTAGTCGCGCACCCATTCCCTGGGATAGAAACCGGTTTTCTAACGAGCAGGGCGCTGAAGCTGATATGACAGGTACACATTTTCGGCACATTGGCTTGTATGCCTACCGTGCGGGATATGTCACAAAATATCTGGCTGCGCCTGCGAGTCCGGTAGAAAAACTGGAATCGCTGGAGCAATTGCGTGTTTTATGGAACGGCGATCAAATCGCAATTAGTGAAGCCGTTGAACAAACTGGGCCCGGTGTCGATACGGAAAATGATTTTAATCAGGTAGAGGCCTTAATGTCATCGCTGACCTGATCCTGCGCGGATTGCGTCAGGGCTTTTAACGAATTCTCCATTTGCAGTCGAAGTGGTTCAAGATCTTCAGCCATTAAGCCTTTGGGGATTGATTCGGGTTGACCAATAGTGACGATGATTTTTGAAAAAGGTTTTGGAATAATAAATTGATCCCATGAAGTTAAAACCCAGGATTTATTCGCCGCATAGGAAAGGGGTAACAAGGGCGCCTGGGTAAACTGCGATAAAAGAACATCGCCAATTTTAAAGACATGTATGGGGCCCTGAGGTCCATCGGACGTTGTAACCGGAGAAACACCATCTTTTACAACAATGTTATACATGTCGCGTAAGGCCTGAGCACCAGTACGTGTAGTTGAGCCACGGATGACAACACCACCCCAGGAACGGGCCATTTTTGCAGGGATTTCACCGTCACGGGATGGGCTGATTAAAAAGCCAATTTTTACCCCGCGGCGGATAAGTTGACGCATATACCAGCTGCAAAAGAAATGGTGTTGATGCCAGTAACAGGGGATAAACGGTTTACCGGATTTGATGAGAGCATCAATATTGTTTTCGCCGACAACTTTAACGCGACAACTTGACCAGATGACGAAAAAAAGAAGTTTAACGACTGGGGCAATTAATAAATGCTGAATGCGACGTTTAACGGGTAATTTGGACATTTTTAAACAAAATAAAATAGTAAAACGAATGACAGATACCATACCATGTGAAGCTTGCTATAGTACACTTCATTTACTAATGTAAACCCAGTCATGCTAGACATGCAACAAAGAATACAAATCAGATTATGAGCACTGCAAAATCTAAACTATCAAGTCATCCTGGCGGTCCTGAAAACCCGTATGATCTACATACGATTGCCGATGCCTTTGATAAATTACAAACCTGGATTGCTCAGTACGGCGATGTGATTTCCATCCCGCCATTAAAACGCAAAGATCCCTGTTTTTTTATTAATAACGCCGATATGTTGAAACATATCCTGGTTAGCAATCACAAGAATTATGTTAAAGGCGCTGCCTTTGATCGGGTTAAGTTATTGCTTGGTAATGGCATCATCGTCAGTGATGGCACGTTCTGGCGCAAACAACGCCGCATGATTCAACCGGCGTTTGGCAAAGAGGTCATTGCAGAAATTTTTCAAAATATGAAAGGCTGTAATTTTGCCATTCTTGACGACTGGCAAAAACGCGCCGCAGAAGACGGTACGATCAATATCACTGACCTTACCAACGAACTTGCACTGGAAATAATTCTAAGAGCCATTTTCAGCATTGATTTTGACGAAATCACCCGTGGCGATGACGGCAATCCATTTTCGATTTTAACCGACAACAGTACGAGAGATTTACAGCTGGCAGTTAAGTTCCGAGAGCTGAAACAATTGCTGCAAAAATTTATTGATAAACGTCGTCAGGCAACGGACCGACCAAACGATTTTCTCACCGCATTTATCGAAGCGCGAGATAAGGACAGTGGTGAGGCAATGACCGATAAGGAGCTGCTCGATGAGCTGGTGACCTTGATCGTCGCAGGCTCAGAAACAAGCGCCGCAACTATGAACTGGGTCTGGTACCTGCTGTCACAGCATCCTGAAGTAGAAGCAAAGGTGCATGCTGAAATTGATGCAGCAAGTTTTGATGATGCCCCCGATTTTATGCAATGCATCGAGTTATCGTATCTGAAACAAGTCATTGAAGAAGCCTTACGCCTATATCCACCCGTATGGCTTTATTCACGCAAGGCTATTGATGATGACACTGTCGGTTCATTCGAAATTCCGGCGGGCACCGACATTTTTATCAGTCCCTATTTTTTACATCGTAATAAAGATTATTGGGATGATGCCGATGCATTTAATCCAGAACGATTCTCTGATGAAAATATAAAAAAGAGACACAAATTTGCTTTTATTCCATTTTCGGCCGGTCCGCGCCGTTGTATTGGCGATTTTTTTGGCACTGTCGAAGCGCAAATACATTTTGCTATACTTGCGCGGCACTTTAAGCTTCGCTTGCAGAACACAGAAGCACTTGAGTTAGAACCTGAGGTCAATCTCAGGACTAAAAATCCATTTATAATGAAAATAGAAAGACGCTAAATGATTGAATTTACTTCGCTGCAACAGGCGCTCGAAACAGTACGGAAAGGTGATCGCAGTATCACATTTATAGAAGGGAAGTTAGATAATCGAATTGTTACCTATGAAGAGCTTTACCAGAACTGTCTGGGTTTGCTCTATGATCTTCAGGAACAGGGTTTAAAATCCGGCGATCAACTTATCTTATTTACCAAAAATAACCAGTCGTTTGTCGAAGCGTTCTGGGCCTGTGTGTTTGGTGGTATTGTTCCTGTGCCCATCGCCGTTGGCATAAGTGATGAGCATCGCGCCAAATTAATGCGCGTGTTTAACAAGCTTGAGCGACCCTATTTATTCACCGAACAGGAACATCTGGATCGACTTGATGCCTTTGCCCATGCGCATGACATGCATGAGTCGATTGGTGTCGTCAGAAATAAAACAATTCTGGCTGACTTGATCGAACGGCATGAAGAAAAGGGCAAGATACATACGATTAAACCAGAAGATACTGCCTTTATTCAGTTTTCTTCAGGTTCGACAAGCGAGCCCAAAGGTGTAGTGCTCAGTCATGAAAATATTATGACGAATCTTAATGCGCTGGCCATTGGTACAGATTACCGTCCTGATGACATCAGTTTAAGCTGGATGCCTTTGACGCATGATCTTGGCTTATTAGGTTTTCATCTCAATATGGTGCTGGTCAATATAAGCCAGTGTTTAATGCCCACGGATCTCTTTAGTCGACGTCCCGTATTGTGGTTACAAAAAGCCAGTGAGCTTAAAGCTTCCGTCTTGTGTTCTCCCAATTTTGGTTACAAACATTTTCTAAAAGCCCTGGGCGATAAACAGCCCGATGATATTGAGTTGTCGCGTGTACGATGCATCTTTAATGGCGCTGAACCGATCTCACTGGAACTTTGCGAAGAGTTTCTGACTCGCATGAAACCCTTTGGCTTGCGTCATGATGCCATGTGGACGGTATATGGTCTTGCGGAAGCAACATTGGCAGTAGCTTTACCCCCTGTGGGCAAAGATTATGAATCTGTTTATATCGATCGTCATAAGGTGAAACTTGGCGATGAAGTTGAGTTTATTGATCGCAACAATGAACAGGCGATGGGCTTTGCGATCGAAGGCAAGGCCGTTAAGGACATAGCAATTAAAATTACTGACCTTGATAACACTACGCTACCAGACAATCATGTTGGTCTTGTGCAGATAAAAGGGCCGAGTGTGACTCAGGGTTATTATCAGGATCCTGACGCCAGTAATGCTGCATTGACTGGAGATGGTTGGCTGCAAACCGGTGATCTTGGCTTTTTAACAGGCAAACAGGAACTGGTTATAACAGGGCGTCATAAAGATATTATTTTTGCCAATGCGCAGAACTATTATCCACACGATGTTGAATCAGTGGCACTAAGACTTCCCGAGCTGGAGCTCAATAAAGTTGTGGCCTGTGGTGTTCGAAGCCCACATGCCGACAGCGATGACCTGTTAATATTTATTTTATTTCGTGCAGATTTAAAGGATTTTATTGGCATTGTTCGAGATGTTACCCGTCATATTAATGAACAAATTGGTCTACAGGTCAGCCATGTTATTCCTGTAACACGCATACCAAAGACAACCAGCGGCAAGCTACAGAGAAGCAGCCTGGCCGATTCATATTTGAATGGTGAATATACCGACGTTATTTCTCAAATTGATACCTTGCTAGCCTCAGAACAAAGTCAGTCTACCGATGGGATGTCAGCGACAGAGCAGGTATTAAAGAAGGTGTGTGATGAACATGTACAGGAAAAACCAATTGGGGTTGCAGACAACTTCTTTGAAACTGGGATAAGTTCACTCACTTTAACTGAAATTCATCAAGGTATTGATGAAAAATATCCCGGTGTTGTTGATATCACAGATATGTTCGAATACCAGTCGATCACTGAGCTGGCTAAATTCATTGATAGTAAGTCATAGTTAAATGAAAAAAATTAATATTCTTTTTGTTTGCGGGCAATTGTTATTCTGGAAATTTCCAGAAACCAGCAGACAAATAACCACTTAATAGCCAAAATATCTTCCATTAATTACATTATATAGCCATAATAGCTTAATATATGGCTATTGCGTACATTTTATTGATATTTTCTTTTTCATCCCTATAATAGCCGTAATCAAGCCTCTTGTTCTTCTTTTGATTTTATAAAAGCCTAAATGGTGGCTATTATGGATTTTTATTCACTTTCAGATAATGCGATTGTCGAGGAGCTAGGTCAGCGGCTCAGGGCTCTGCGGTTGAGGAAAAACCTGACCCAGCAGGCGCTGGCCGATGCGACCATGCTGTCAGTCAATTCCATCAAGGCACTCGAGGCTGGTCGTGGCAAGCTGGCGAATTTTGTTGTCGTTTTGCGCGAACTGGATGCCCTGGAGCAGCTTGATTCATTCATTCCTGATACATCAATCAGCCCCATGCAGTTGGCAAAAATGAAAGGCAAGATGCGCGAAAGAGCATCTGGTTACCGCGGTAAACCTCAGACAAAGGATGAATCTGATTGGTAAATAAAGTCGATACGGCGCTGATTAAACTATGGGGCACAACAGTTGGTGCTGTCTCATGGCTCGATGACCGTGCCTACGGTATTTTTGAATTCGATCCTGAATTTTTAAAAAAAGGTCTCGATATCTCACCTATTCATATGAGCTTGCAGGCAGCACTAGAGGGTGATGCGCGATTCTCATTTCCTTCTCTCAGCAAAGACACATTTTTAGGTTTACCTGGATTATTAGCCGATGCCTTACCTGATAAGTTTGGTAACAGTATTATCGATGCCTGGCTGGCACGACAGGGAAGAGACAGTAGCAGTTTCAGTCCGGTAGAACGCCTTTGTTATACCGGTAAACGTGGCATGGGTGCACTGGAGTTT
>JAOULB010000039.1 GCA_029882235.1 Gammaproteobacteria bacterium
ATTTGGATTTGCCAGGAATATGATGCGTGTTCGATCTGTTACTGCTGCGGCCATCGCTTCAAGATCGTGGCCCCAGTCTTTTGCTTTGGTCACAACTGCCGTTGCGCCAACGGCCTGTGTGACAATAGGATAAACCGCAAAAGCATGTTCTGAGAAAATTATTTCACATCCTGGGCCGGCATAGGCCTGCGCAACCATGGCAAGAATATCATTGGAACCATTACCCAGAGTAATTTGTTCACCGGGAATAGAAAACTTGTTCGTTAAGGCTTGCTTCAATTTAAACCCATTACCATCTGGATAAAGCGCAAGCCCATCCAGATTCTGACGAATTATACTTAAGGCCTTTGGACTGGGGCCAAGTGGATTTTCATTAGAAGCCAGCTTAATAACCTGCTCAAGACCCAGCTCGCGCTGCAGTTCATCGATAGGTTTACCTGGCTGATAGGGATGGAGTTGTTGCACTCCAGGCATGGCAAGTTTTATAAAATCACAGCTACTCATATAACTTCTAGCATTATCGACCGTATATATCTTCAAAGCGAACTATATCATCTTCACCTAGATAGCTGCCTGACTGAACTTCAATCATTTCTAATGGTATAGCTCCATTGTTTTCGAGGCGATGTTTTACACCAATAGGGATGTAGGTTGATTCATTTTCAGAGACCAGAAATGTTTCATCGTCTCGAGTTACTTTTGCTGTACCTTTAACAACAATCCAGTGTTCCGCACGATGATGGTGCATCTGTAATGAAAGTGATGCGCCTTTATTGACGGTAATCCGTTTCACCTGATAGCGTTCACCCATATCAATACTTTCATAAGAACCCCATGGACGATAGACCTTACGGTGGTTCATGTGCTCAGTACGTTTTTGCTGCTTGATCCATTCAACGGCATTTTTAACATTCTGAACATGTTCTTTATCAGCAATCAGTGTCGCATCCGCAGTACGAACCACAACTGTATTTTTAAGACCAATACCAACAAGCAAATGGTCTTCAGTAAACAACAAAGAGTCTTCAGTATTCTCAAGGAACACTTCACCCTTAATCACATTACCCTGTTCGTTCTTTTCCCCAACTTCCCACAAAGATGACCAGGCACCCACATCAGACCAACCTGCATCCAATGGTACCATTGCCGACTTAAACTCACCCTGATCGCCTGTTATTTTTTCCATGACAGCATAGTCAATAGAATCAGATGGACATTGAGAAAAAATATCTGTGGCGACCCGAAAGAAATCCTGATCCTGCTGTCCTTCATCGCAGGCTTTTTTACAGGATTCATAAATTTCTGGTTGGAAGCGCTGAATGGCAGCTAACCAGGTAGAGGATTTTGTGACAAAGATACCGCTATTCCATAAGTATTCACCAGAGTTCAGATACTTAGTAGCAGTTTCAATATCGGGCTTTTCAACAAATTTATCGATACTATAAGCATCACTCGAGTTATTTATCAGCTCACCTTTACGTATATAGCCATATCCTGTTTCGGCTTTGACCGGTTGAATACCAAAAGTCACTATATAATTTTCCAGGGCAAGTCCGGCTGCTGTAATAACCGCTTGTTGAAATGAATTTATATCCTGAAAAACATGATCTGCAGGCATAACCAGCAAGATTGATTCTGGTTCAGTTTTTAACGCGGCTAGTGTTAATGCAGGCGCTGTATTACGACCTGTAGGTTCTAACAAAATATTTTTTGCAGGTTTATCCAGTGCTCTGAGTTGCTCTGCAACCATAAAACGATGTTCTTCGTTGCATACAACGACTGGCTCAGCAATATCGGCAAGCCCATTCAAACGTGCTACCGTTTCCTGCAACATGGAATTCTCAGTAATCAAAGGCAACAACTGTTTAGGATACAACTCTCGAGATAATGGCCAAAGCCGTGTTCCAGAACCACCAGAAAGTATGATTGGCTGTATTGACACAAAACTGTCCTTTATTTTTTATAAATTTTAGAAGTTTAATTATAGAACAGCCTGAGGATAAGACCCCAGGATCTTCACCTTACTCGCACTTTCAGAAAGTTCTTCCAATGCTTTTGATAATTTAGGCTCTGAACGATGGCCTTCCACGTCAACAAAAAAGACATAGTTCCACATTCCCTGACCGGATGGGCGAGATTCTATTCGCGTCATGGATACATTATTTCGTGCCAGTGGTTCTAAAATTCGGTACAGCGCACCGGGTTTATTATCCGTCAACAACAGCAATGACGTTTTATCTTTACCACTAGGCGGTGTCACTCGATGTCCGACAACCAGAAAACGAGTTGTATTATTTACCTCATCTTCGATATTTTTCGCCAGAATTTTTAGACCATAAAGTTCCGCAGCAGTTTCACCCGCAATCGCGACCGCACCCTTTTCTTTTGCCGCGAGCTTTGCAGCTTCTGCGTTACTATTAACTTCCTGACGTTCAATCCCCTGTAAATTATTATCCAACCAGCGACGGCATTGGCCCAATGACTGCCGATGGGAATATATTTTTTTAACTTTTGATAAATCTTCATCTGTTCCCATCAGACAATGATGAATGCGTAACTCGACCTCGCCACAGACCTGTAATTCTGAAGTGATGAATTGATCCAGCGTATGACTGATAATGCCTTCAGTAGAATTTTCAATGGGCACAACACCGTATGAGGCCGAGCCAGTTTCGACTTCGTTAAAGACATCGGCAATAGTGGCCATGGGTAATGTAGAAACAGAATGGCCAAAGTGTTTCAGTGCAGCAGTTTGGGTGAAGGTACCATCTGGGCCCAGAAATGCGATAGTGAGTTTTTGTTCCAGCGCCAGACAGGCCGACATAATTTCGCGGAACAGACGAGCGATCTCGTCATCACTCAAAGGACCGATATTACGTTCTTTTATTTTACGTAAAACTTCCGCCTCACGCTCGGCGCGGTAGAACTCTGAATCATCACCTGTCTCGCGTTTGGTTTTTGCAACCGTTTCAGCTACAGTCGCGCGTTCAGATATTAGCCGTTGGATTTCTTCATCAAGGCCATCAATGCGATCACGCAGTTTTTTAAGTTCTTCGCTCATCGCCCCATTCTATCGTAAAAATATTACTGTTCCAGAGCACGAACAGACAAAACACCTTCAATTGAGCCAATTTCATCAAGAAGTGCCGTATCTGCAGGTTTATCAATATCAATAATTGAATACGCCAGCTCACCACGTGATTTATTGAGCATGTCAATAATATTAAGCCCCTTATTGGCAAGGGCCGAAGATATCTGACCCAGCATATTTGGCACATTGCTATTGACGACCGTGATTCGATAACCATCGGTGCGATCCATTTTTGCTTCCGGGAAATTCACCGAGTTTTTAACATTACCATTTTCCAGATAGTCGCGGACTTGATCGGCAACCATAATGGCACAGTTATCTTCGGCTTCACGCGTTGATGCGCCAAGATGAGGTAAGGTAATAACGCGCTCATGGTCTTTTAATAAATTACTTGGGAAGTCGCAGATATACGAATAGACCTTGCCTGATTTGATTGCATCAGACACTGCCTGATCGTCAATAATGCCATTACGAGAAAAGTTAAGAATAACAACATCATCTTTCATTAATTTTAACCGTTCTGCATTGAGCATGTTTTTCGTCGCGTCAACCAATGGCACATGGAAGGTTACATAATCAACCTTGCTAAATAGAGCATCAACAGTTGGTGCTTTTTCAACGGAAGATGACAGTTGCCAAGCTCCTTCAACGGTGATACCGGGATCATAACCGACAACATTCATGCCAAGATCAAGGGCTGCATTAGCCACATAGCGACCAATCGCGCCTAGCCCGATCACGCCGAGTGTGCGCCCGGGTAATTCAAAACCACCGAAATTTTTCTTTCCCGCTTCAACCTGCTTGGTGATTTCTTCGTCTGTGCCTTCTAACTGACGGGCAAACTCCCAGGCCTGACAAAGATTGCGCGAGCCCATTAACATACCTGCCAACACCAGCTCTTTTACGGCATTCGCATTCGCACCTGGTGCATTAAACACCGCCACACCCCTGGCTGACATTTTATCGACCGGGATATTATTCACCCCTGCACCAGCCCGACCAACAGCTTTCAGGGTTTTGGGAATATCCATATCGTGCATCTTGAATGAACGTAACAGGATTGCATCTGGATGTTGAATTTCCGAGGCGATTTCATATTTATCGCGAGGCAGTCTTTCCAGACCAGTTACAGAGATATTATTTAATGTCAGAACTTTATTCATAATCAGCACTTCTTTTATTCTTTTTTGTTATCAAGCATTACGCTTTTCAAAGTCGGCCATAAATGAAACCAGCGCATCAATACCTTCTTCAGGCATGGCGTTATATATACTGGCGCGCATACCACCTACAGAGCGATGCCCTTTTAAGGTACACAGCCCAATTTTTTCTGCTTCAGTAAGAAAAGTTTTATCCAATTCAGGATCTGCCAGTGTAAAGGGCACATTCATTACTGAACGACACTCAGGCACGACTGGATTAGTATAAAAGTCTGAACCATCGATGGCATCATAAAGTTTTTTAGCTTTACGATTATTAATTTCTGCCATCGCTGTTAAGCCACCGTTCTTTTTCAGCCAGTCAAATACAAGCCCTGCCAGATACCAGCTGTAAGTCGGCGGAGTATTGTACATAGAGTCATTTTTTGCATGAATCTCGTAATCAAACATGCTCGGCGTACCGTCAATCACTTTTCCAATTAAATCTTTCCGCACAATCACAACGGTTAGACCAGCCGGTCCAATATTTTTCTGTGCTCCCGCATAAATAAGACCAAATTTTGAAACATCAATTGGACTGGACAGAATACTGGATGACATATCGATAACCAGCGGGATATCTCCGGTATCTGGAATAAAAGGAAATGCAACACCACCGATGGTTTCATTAGGCGTGTAATGTAAATAAGCCGCGTCTTTATTTAGCTGCCATGTATCAAATGCAGGCACACCAGTAAAATTGTTTGCTTCATCACTGGCAGCAACATTGACATCACAATAACGTTTTGCCTCAGCGATTGCCTTTTTTGACCATGCACCGGTATTGACATAATCTGCAGTTTTTTTACCACGTAATAAATTTGCTGGCACCATAGCAAACTGACTACTAGCACCGCCCTGTAAAAACAGCACCTCATAATCATCGGGAATAGCCATAAGCTCACGTAGATCTGCCATCGCCTTTTCTGCGATTGACATGAATGCCTTGCCACGGTGACTCATTTCCATCACTGACATACCTGCGCCCTGCCAGTCCAGCATTTCTTCTTTTGCCTGTTCAAGCACAGCCTGAGGCAAAACAGCAGGGCCTGCACTAAAATTATAAACACGTGCCATGATAATCATACTCCTGAAAAAACCGATCTATTCAAGATCGGATAAACACACCACTAAAAATTGATTTGGACGGTTTGACCTACTCTTCTTCGTCCTGGATACTTTCGATGCGCTCGACACCTGAAAGTTTTTCTTCTTCCCCAAGTGAAATCAGCTTAACACCCTGAGTATTTCTTCCCATTACCGATATTTCGTCAACACGGGTACGGACTAGCGTACCACTTGTTGTAATCAGCATAATTTCATCATCCTGCAGTACTTGTTTCGCACCAGTGACATCACCATTTCGTTCTGTAGTCTGAATCGAAATCACACCCATACCACCGCGACCATGAACTGGATAGTCATCGATCGGTGTTAACTTACCAAAACCATTCTCAGTTACAGTCAGCACACTGCCCTCTTCAGCGATAATCAGCGAAATGACCTTTTGTTCATCTTTAAGCTTGATCCCGCGAACACCAACAGATGCACGACCCATAGGTCGAACATCATTTTCACTAAAGCGAATTGACTTACCACCACTGCTAAACAGCAGCACATCTTTATCACCTTCGGTTAACTCCACTCCGATCAACTGATCACCCTCGCGTAATTCAACCGCAATAATTCCGGAGGAGCGTGGACGAGAGAAATCTTTTAGATGCGTTTTCTTAACCGTACCATCGGCTGTGGCGAAGAATATAAATTTACCTTCTTCATATTCGCGAATTGGAAGAATTGCATTAATACGTTCGCCTTCTTCAAGTGGCAACAGATTCACAATCGGTTTACCACGGGCGGTTCGACCTGCCTGAGGAAGTTCATAAACTTTCAGCCAGTAGACCTTGCCTCGGCTGGAGAAACATAAAATAGTGTCATGTGTATTTGCAATAAAGAGTTTATCAATAAAGTCTTCATCTTTAACCGATGTCGCGGCCTTGCCTCGACCACCACGTCGTTGTGCAGAATAAGTGGTGATGGGTTGCGCCTTGGCATAACCTTCATGAGATAGTGTTACGACCACATCTTCTTCGGTAATCAGATCTTCAATCGTCAGATCTTCCTGGCTAGAACGAATTTCTGTACGACGTTCATCGCCATATTCTTCTTTGATCTCATTTAGCTCATCTTTGATCACCTGCATCAAACGATCAAAACTGCCAAGGATTTCAAGCAAGTCGGCAATCGTAATTAAAAGTTCTTCATACTCTTTTAAAATCTTATCTTGCTCAAGCCCGGTTAAGCGATTTAAACGCATATCCAGAATAGCCTGTGCCTGAACCGCTGACAGATGATACTTACCACCAACCAGGCCACATTCTGCTGGTAAACCATCTGGTTTAGAAGATTCTGCTCCAGTACGTTCGAGCATTTTTATAACCACACCAGGTTCCCAGGCTGTTGCCATCAATTTTGATTTGGCTTCCGCTGGGTTAGGTGCCGCTTTAATCAGGGCAATGATTGGATCAATATTGGCCAGCGCAACAGCCAGACCTTCACGAATATGTGCTCGCTCGCGTGCTTTACGCAGATCAAAAACAGTTCGACGAGTAACAACCTCGCGACGATGGCGTATAAAGGCCTCAAGGATCTGTTTGAGATTAAGTAACCGTGGCTGTCCATCAACCAGCGCAACCATATTAATACCAAAGACACTTTGCATCTGAGTATGTTGATACAGGTTATTCAGCATCACCTCGGCAACCTCGCCACGGCGCAACTCAATGACAACTCGCATACCATCTTTATCGGACTCGTCGCGAAGCTCGGTAATGCCTTCGATTTTTTTGTCTTTAACCAGCTCCGCAATTCGCTCAAGTAAACGTGCCTTGTTCACCTGATAAGGAAGCTCGTTAACGATAATGGTCTGCTTGCCGGTTTTTTCGTTCTCTTCGATAGCAGTTCTGGCACGCACATAAATACGGCCACGCCCAGAGGCATAGGCCTCGGCGATACCACGGGCGCCATTAATAATGCCTGCCGTTGGAAAATCAGGACCAGGCAAGTGTTGCTGCATTAAATCAACAATCGGAATTTCGGGGTTCTCAATCACCGCGAGAGTCGCATTGATAACTTCATTGAGATTGTGCGGTGGGATATTGGTGGCCATGCCCACGGCAATACCGGCTGAGCCATTCACCAATAGATTTGGGATCCGGGCCGGCAGAACAACTGGCTCATGCTCCGACTCATCATAGTTCGACGCAAAATCGACCGTCTCACGATCAATATCGGCAAGGATCTCATGCGCAATCTTTGACATACGCACTTCGGTATAACGCATCGCCGCAGGCGCATCACCATCGACCGAACCAAAGTTACCCTGGCCATCGACCAGCATATAGCGAAGAGAAAAGGGTTGGGCCATACGCACGATCGTGTCGTAAACAGCAGTATCACCGTGAGGATGATATTTACCAATGACGTCACCGACGACACGGGCTGACTTTTTGTAAGGCTTATTCCAGTCATTACCCAGCTCGCGCATGGCAAAAAGCACACGACGATGAACGGGTTTAAGACCATCGCGAACATCAGGCAAAGCACGACCGACGATAACGCTCATGGCGTAATCGAGATACGACTGCTTCATCTCCTCTTCGATATTGACGGGGAGTATTTCTTTGGCGAATTCAGTCACTAAATTTTATTAATTCCAAATAATATTAAAATAACAGAAGAGAAAGCTTATACATGGGCTTATTATATCATGCGGTGTAGTACACTGCATCACAGAGAACATGGTTTAGAAGCAAGTTAAGAGGATGTCATGCCGATCTGTACTCTGTATGGCTTAAATATTAATAAAACCAATATGACAGTAATTTAAATGCAGGGAAATGCACCGATATCATATATTCAAGCATTGCGTTTCATTTGTGCATCTACATAGGCTGCAAAGTGCCAAATAACCACCAAAATTATACTTACTAATATCCCGGCTATAAAAGTGAGCATCACGATGAGTTTTTTCTTTGGTTTAAATGGGGATTTTGGTGGTGAAGCCATTTGCTCGATTGTAAATACATGAAATTTATCTTTATCAATATTAGTCTTTTCTAAAACCAGTAATTCAGACTGGAGTTCACGCAAGCCTGATACATGAGAATCATTTGATTTTCTATTTATTAATACTTCTAGCGCAGTTTGTAACGCCCTTGTGCCTTCTAGATAAGATGGATCTTGCATCGGTGTTGTTACGGTTTGCTTATCGGGTTTACTCGGTTGAATCTTGCCAAGATAACCCCCGCTAGGCAAACCACTTTTAACTAACTTATTTTCGTGGATATTCAACTTCCGGGCGATAGATAATTGTTCTTCTATAAGTTTAATTTTATCTTTTTTTGCATACTCAGCATATCTTTTAAGACTCTCTATTTCGATATTCATTTTATTTCGACGAGTTTCTACAAGACTGACGATGTCCTTAATCAAATAACTTTTCGTCTGATCGCGAATAAAACTCAAATAATCATTCAATACTTTCGACGCTATTTGAGCATCAGTTGATTCAAAATAGACCACCCTCTTGTTACTATTTTTATCTGGCTCGTCTATTCCCAACGCAGGTTCAAAACCTTCTTCAAATAAGTCTCTGTCAGAAACTTCATTTTTCTGGTTATTTTTGTAAAGTCTTTTCAAGTTATTTTGATTAAAGAACTTCCATTTATTTTCCATAGAAGAAAAATTTTTTATTACAACACTCATTACTTTTGTCTGAGTGATCAGATCATCTTTATGTTCTGTTGTGTAAACGTTCAAAACACCAATATCAGCATCACTTGGAGGTAAAATAACAGCTTCTGCTTTATAAACATGAGTCAAAGATAAGGCATAGATAAACGACGCGATCGTAATAATTGATGTAAGGGCAACTATCCAGTATCTTTTTGACCAGAGAATGATAGCCAGATCGAATAGACTCATTTCATGCATTTGCTCGGAGTCGTACAATTTTTCTGGAACCATTTTTTGAAGATTTTCAGACATATTTGAAGAGTCTAAATTATTTTCCCGCATTACATCCCCTTAAAAAATCAATCAAGACAAGAATTATCAACTCTCGCTTCATTAATAACAATTGTTCGTTATTATAGCTTGTCTTCCATCAGTTTCCGCATTTTAAACTGGTCTGGTTTATTTATAGTACCTTTCTCAGTAACAATGGCTTCAATTATCTCTACTGGTGTCACATCAAAAACCGGATTCCATGCGGTTGCACCTTCCGCTGCAATCTGATTTCCATTTAAATCTAGCAACTCAGATGACTCTCGTGTTTCTATCGGAATTTCATCGCCACTAGCCACACTCATATCAATCGTCGATGTAGGCGCGACGACCATGAATTTAACGCCATGGTGTTTTGCCGCAACAGCTAGATTATAGGTGCCTATCTTGTTTGCGACATCCCCATTTGCAGCAATTCGATCCGAACCAACAATAACCCAGTCTATCTTACCCTGCTTCATGAGCCAGGCGGCTGCACCATCGGCATTGAGGGTAACGGGAATTCCATCCTGAATTAATTCCCAGGCAGTTAGTCGACTACCTTGCAGCCAGGGTCGGGTTTCGTCGGCATGGACTTCTTTAATTTTACCTTGTGCATAGGCGCTACGAATAACGCCGAGTGCAGTACCATAGCCGCCTGTTGCCAATGCGCCGGCATTGCAATGGGTTAAGACAGATGATCCCGGTTCAATGAGTTCTGCACCTAGCTCTCCCATTCGATAATTGGCGGCAATATCTTCTTCATGAATGGCAATGGCTTCGGCCAATAATGGGCTGACCGGTTCGCCATTAATTGTTGAAATACATCGCTTCATTCGATCAATGGCCCAAAATAGGTTCACTGCAGTGGGTCGAGAAGCCGCAAGATAGTCCAAATCTGCCTGAATAGTTTCTTTCCATGCACCAGAATTCTCGGCATAACGCTGGCGGGCGGCCAGTACGATGCCATAGGCTGCGGTAATTCCAATGGCTGGTGCCCCGCGCACAATCATGTCACGAATGGCATCAGCCACTTCATGGACATCGGTGTATTCCAGTATCTTATAAGAATGGGGTAAGACACGTTGATCCAGTAGCTCAAGATGGTCATCTTGCCAGACTATGGGCCTGATGGAGTCATGTTGTTTTTTCATGCGTGCACGATACTAAAGAGTCACCAATAATGACAACAAATATCTTTACAGGATTTGGAGCTTGTCCCTGACGGCCAGATTCCTGTATCTT
>JAOULB010000372.1 GCA_029882235.1 Gammaproteobacteria bacterium
TGGCGCGGCCTGTTTCATTTTATGGAAAATGCCATTGTCGGTGGCGACGATGAATTCCTGCGCATCGGTTTCGGTGACGGCCTTGATCAATTGGGTGGTCGAACCGACCAGATCGGCCTGGGCAATAATATCGGCGGGTGATTCAGGGTGAACCAGCACCATGGCAGCCTTGTGTTTTTGTCTGAGCTGTTTCAGTTCTTCGGCTTTAAATCGTTCATGCACAACACAGGAACCGGGCCAGAGAATCATGTCGGCGCCTGTTATGTTTTGAATGTAGCCACCGAGGTATTTATCCGGTGCCCAGAGAATTTTTTCGCCTTTTTCGGCCAGGTGCGTAGCCACTTTGACGGCGATACTTGATGTGACGACCCAGTCGGCACGTGCTTTGACGGCGGCACTGGTGTTGGCGTAAACAACGACTGTGTGATCAGGGTGCTCATCGCAGAATTGAATAAACTCTTTTTCCGGACAGCTCAGGTCGAGCGAGCACTCCGCTTCTAATGTGGGCATCAGGATGCGTTTTTCCGGATTGAGGATTTTGGCTGTTTCCCCCATGAAACGAACGCCAGCCACAACCAGAGTCTGAGCAGGGTGCTCATGGCCAAAGCGGGCCATATCCAGTGAGTCCGACACAAAGCCACCTGTTTCTTCAGCCAGTATCTGTAGATCGGCATCGGTGTAGTAATGGGCAACCAGGACGGCATTTTGTTCTTGCAGCAGTTGCTTGATCTGCGCGAACAGGCGCTCACGTTCAGCCGGCGTGACGGCCGGGGGAATGCTGACCTGCTCCGCCTGTTTGCGGATCGCATCGTGATTAATCAGCGGAAATTCAACAATGGCATTCATATACAACTCCATGGTGCCACATCTGGTGGGCCTGACATGTGATCTGAACCGCATAGCCTAATCAATTCTGCACCGAACGGGAAGGGGATTCCCGGCCCAGGCGTAAAAATTTAATCTGAGAAAAGGCTCAAAATGCTATAATTTGTCCGATAAGTATGGTGTGACTTGATATTGCGTTGTGACTGGATCAGGATACGTGCATGGATAAGGATAAGGTCATCGAGAAAATCTGCAAGTGTCTGGCGTTGTCAGAGTCTTGCAACCCGAATGAGGCTGCTGCTGCGATCAGGCAGGCTCAGGGGCTAATGAAAAAATATGGTATTTCTGAGAATCAGATAATCACCAGCAATGTTAAAGAAGCCGCAGTATCCTCGGGTACCAATAGCAAACCCCCCTTCTGGGCGCTCGCCCTGGCTGAAGTCATCGCCAAATCCTTTGCCTGTAAGATTTTTATCTCCAGCAAGGAGGGGCAGAATCGTGAGTTCCGATTTATAGGTCTGGGACAGAGCCCACTAATCTGTAGCTATACCTTCAGAGTCCTTCATCGTCGTTTGAAACGATCACGCAAGGAATTTATTCAGACCCTTGATATTGACAGTAAACCGGAAAAAACACGTCGCGGTGACGTCTTTGCTCAAGCCTGGTTGTTTCGAATTACCCAGTTAGTCAATGATTTTGCCGACACACAGGAGTCAAGTGAGACCATTGAGGAATACCTTAAGCAAAGTTATGGCGAATTGGGAGAATTAAGCGCCAGCCCCAAGGAGATGGATAATCCTGATTATGAAGATATTCTCTCGGGAATGCGTGCTGCACATGAGGTGAAGCTGTATAATCCCATCGAAGAACAATCACAGTACCCACTTGGCAAACAGGCGGGTCGAAGATAAGCTGCGATATTATTTTATGTTCCACATTTTGGATAGGATGTTGTAAATTAGTGGTTAATAGATATGCCAGCATCAATCAATTACAAGATTAATGGCAAACCCATCGTGCTGGAGTGTCGACCTGTATTAACTATCGGTCGCGACAAAAGCAATGATATCGAACTCCCTGAGCTGATTATTTCACGTAACCATGCTGTGATACGGCGTATGGCGCATGGCGACTATTATCTGGTTGATAGTGGTAGTGCTAATGGCAGTTTTATTAATCAGCAACGTGTTGTCGCACCAAAATTACTGGTCGATGGTGATGTCATTTCAATTGGCCAGTTTGACATGCTGTTTAAACAACCCAATAAGAGCGAAGATCTAGTTGATAGCGTCTCAATGGTAGAGACCATTATTCGTGATGCGCCGGTGCTGAAGCAGATCACTATCCTTGTTGCCGACATGCGCGATTTTACCTCACTCTCTGAGCGCGTTCCGATTCATACCTTAACCAAGATCATGAATAGCTGGTTTCATCAGATCAATAATATTGTCATTGAGTCTGGAGGCCTGGTTGATAAGTTTATTGGCGACTGTGTGTTTGCTCGCTGGGAGGCCGATGATGAAGGGGCAAGAACCGTTGCACAGGTGTTACAGGTTGCATTGGAAATTAATGATTTTACCGAAGAGCTTAATAAGCAATATAAAGATGAACTTCCCGATAAACTAAAAATCGGGGTTGGCTTGAATACGGGTACGGCCTCAGTAGGTGGCTTCGGTCAGGATAATACTGCCTTAGGCGATGCAGTGAATATTGCCTTTAGAATGGAAAGTTCGACCAAGGTACTCGATAAGGATATTGTCATTAGCGAATATTCATTTAAACAACTACCCGAGAAGTTCTGGCATGGCAAGGTTCAG
>JAOULB010000040.1 GCA_029882235.1 Gammaproteobacteria bacterium
TGTTACAGTTCAAATTTAAACAATTCCTCCAGGATCTAACCCGCTTCATCTTCAACACCTTTTTTGGTCTTTTTGGGCTTTTCGATGTCGCAACGCATATGGGCTTACCTAAGCACGAAGAAGACTTTGGTCAGACCCTGGCCACCTGGGGCGTGGGTGATGGCCCATATTTCGTGCTGCCTTTACTTGGCCCGTCCACATTACGGGATACTGCTGGCCTGGCTGTTGACTGGCAATATGACCCTGTTAATGAAATCAAGGATGATCAGGCGCGATATGCAACCATTGGCCTAAAAGCCATTAATAAACGTGCTGGTCTTCTCAAAGCTTCAAATATTGTTGAGCAAGCCTCATTTGATAAATATGCCTTTACTCGAGATGCCTACCTGCAGCATCGGAAAAATCTGATCCATGATGGAAATCCACCTAGAGAAAAACCCGCTAATCTTAAATCCAGCAAAGAAGATGAAGCCCTGGAAGATGAACTCGAAGCCGAGTTACTTAAATCCCCTTGATAGCTGATTAACTTATGAACGAGATTTATTACTCAATAGCAGCCATTATTGTGGGATTCACCCTGCTGGTCTGGGGAGCCGATCGCTTTGTGCATGGCGCTTCTGCAACAGCCCGCAATCTTGGCGTATCACCACTGATTATTGGTCTAACCATTGTTGGTTTTGGTACATCTGCACCAGAAATGCTTGTCTCAATTATGGCTGCAATGGAAGGCAATCCAGGCCTGGCTGTCGGTAACGCGCTGGGGTCAAATATCACCAATATTGCACTGGTATTAGGTGTAACAGCACTGGTCTGTCCTCTGGTGGTGAAATCAGAGACCTTACGCCGTGAGTACCCAGCGATGTTTGCCGTGATGCTGCTGTCTCTGGTTCTGGTTATGGATGGCGAACTCAGCCGCAAAGATGGCACTATTCTGCTCTGTGGGCTGGTTCTAATGCTGTACTGGATGGTGAGTCTGGGTTTACGCAAAAACCGTGTCGACCCCATGGCCAGCGAGTATGATCAGGAGATCCCACACATTAGTATGCCCTGGGCAATTTTTTGGCTTTTGATTGGCCTACTCATCCTCCTCGCCAGTTCGCGTATTCTCGTTTGGGGCGCAATAAATATTGCCACTGCAATGGGGGTTAGCGATCTAATCATTGGCCTGACAGTCGTTGCGATTGGAACCAGCTTGCCTGAATTAGCAGCCTCAGTGATGAGCGCACTGAAAAAAGAACCGGATATCGCCATTGGCAACGTCATCGGCTCAAATATGTTTAACCTGCTTGCTGTTTTGGGCTTGCCCGGCGTAATCGCGCCATTAACACTCGACCCCGCAGTACTCAGCCGCGACTTCCCCATCATGATCGGGCTCAGTATTGCTCTGTTTACTATGGCCTATGGCTTCAGGACAGCAGGACGCATTAATCGAGTGGAAGGTGGTTTACTCGTAACGGCATATATTAGTTACATGATTGTGCTTTATTTCTCTACACAGGGATAAACCTATGCAAAATGAATTATTTAAAGTTATGAATGTAAAATGTGGTGGCTGTGCAAATAATATCCAGACTGGATTAAAAGAAATATCTGGTGTAACTGCTGTCGCCGTCGATATTGAATCAGGGCAGGTCACAGTTGAGGGTGAAGTATTACAGCGCGATACCCTGGCCGACAAACTTGCTAAACTGGGTTATCCTGAAACAAACAGCTAAGCTTAAGTATGCAAACCAGTCCCGCGACAAAATTGACCAAAGAACAGATGGATAAAGATCAAATTCAGTCCCTCGGCAAGGCCGTTATCGAAACCGAGCAACAGGCTATTCAGGCCCTGAGCAATCGTATTAATGATGACTTTGTTAAGGCCTGTGAATTCATGCTTCAGTGTGAGGGCAGGGTTGTTGTCACCGGCATGGGTAAATCTGGTCATATCGGTAGTAAAATTGCTGCAACGCTGGCTAGCACGGGAACGCCTGCCTTTTTTGTTCACCCGGGCGAAGCAAGCCATGGCGATTTAGGCATGATTACCGCAAAAGATGTTGTCATTGCCATCTCTAATTCAGGTGAGACTGACGAAATCCTCACTATTGTCCCAATCATAAAACGTCTCAACGTCGCCCTGATTGCTATGACGGGCAATCCGCAATCCTCTCTCGGCAAAAGTGCCAATGTTCATCTCGATGTCAGTGTCGAGAAAGAAGCCTGTCCGCTGGGACTGGCGCCAACATCGAGCACCACCGCGACTCTGGTCATGGGTGATGCACTGGCCGTTGCCTTGCTGGAAACGCGTGGATTTACCGCTGATGATTTTGCTCTCTCGCATCCCGGTGGTCGTCTGGGTAAGCGTCTGTTACTCCATGTTGGCGACATCATGCATGCTGGCGATGAAATGCCACAGGTCAGCGAAAACGTATCTCTCAGGGAAGCACTGGTAGAAATGACACGCAAGAGTCTGGGTATGACTTCTGTTGTTGACACAAAAGGTACGCTTGTAGGTGTCTTTACTGATGGCGACTTACGTCGCGTGCTTGATCATGGTGAGATAAACATTAAACAACTATCAATCAAAGACTGTATGACAAAAAACTGCACCGCAATTAGCGCCGATAAACTTGCAGCAGAAGCTCTGCAGATCATGGACAGCAAATCTATTAATGCGCTTCCCGTTGTAGATGAACATCAGCAGCTCATTGGTGCCATCAATATGCACGACTTACTCAAAGCTGGTGTTGTATAAGAACCGCAAACTCTGAATTATAAAAACATAAGAAGGAAAGATTGATCCTCATGCAAGAAATTCTAGACAAGGCAAAACAAATTAAACTGGTTATTTTTGATGTTGATGGTGTACTGACTGATGGCAGCCTTTTTCTTGGTGATGACGGTCAGGAATATAAGGCATTTCATTCTAAAGATGGTTTAGGTATGAAACTCCTGCAAGCTTCCGGGGTCGAAATTGGTATTATTACTGCTCGTAGTTCACATGTGGTTGAGCATCGGATGCGCAGTCTCGATATTAGACATGTCTACCAGGGCCAGCTTGATAAGCTATCAGCCTATAAGGAATTAATTGACAAACTGGCACTAAGCAGTGAACAGGTTGCCTATGTGGGTGATGATGTCGTTGATCTTCCGGTGATGAAGCAGGTTGGACTAGCCATTGCTGTACAGGATGCACACCCACTTGCTACTGAGCACTCTCACTGGCAAACCCCTCATAATGGGGGTCGTGGTGCAGCTCGTGATGTCTGTGAGTTAATCATGGAAGCACAGGGCACCATACAACAACAATTTGGTAAATTTATGTAAATGGGTAAACTAAAATTTTTAACACTTTTTTTAATCATCATCAGTATAGCGGGACTGACCAGCTGGCTGCTCCGAACCCTGAGTGATGAAGATAAAGAATATAAAACTGCATCCAAGTACGAAGCCGATTATTTTCTTGAAGATTTTGTTGCCACAGCAATAGATGCAAAGGGTAAACCTTCTTACCGACTTGAAGCAAAAGAACTCAAACACTTTCCTGTAAGTACACTCGTGACTCTGCAAAAACCCTATATTGAATTTTATACCGATCAAACTAAACCCTGGCAAACATGGGCAGAACACGGCATTGTGCATGAAACAGATCAGCGAATGATTCTAACAGGCAAGGTTCGTATTCATCGCGCCGGTGAAAAGAATGAAACGGCAATTACCTTACTCACAGATTCATTAACTATCGATACGCGCAGTAAACTCGCTGAAACAGAAGACGATGTCGATATCCAGCGAGGTAGTGATAATATTTCCGCAACGGGTATGCGTATTGATATGCTCAACGATCGGCTTGAGTTATTATCTAAGGTTCAGGGAAAATATGAAGTTCCTGCTAAATAGTATTTTTATCACGTTTTCAATCACGCCATGGATGACAAGCCATGCACTTGAAAGCGATCGTTCGCAACCTATTTTTATAAAAGCCAACCACGTCGAGATTGATAAACAAAAGGGCTTTAGTACCTATTCCGGCAATGTCAGTTTCAGTCAGGGATCAATCAAAATTCAGGGTGATCAGGTTACAATGTATTACAAAAATGGCGAGCTAGATAAGGCTGTCGTTAAAGGTCGACCCGCTCTGTTCCAGCAACAGCCTGATAAAGGTAATGATACCGTTGTGTCTCAGGCGAAGACTTTAGAATACTATGCCAGGTCATCACGCCTGTTCCTGCTGGACAAGGCGGAGGTATCACAGGGTGCCAACAGTTTTGCCGGTGCTCGAATTGAATATGATATTCATCGCAGTACCGTCGTTGCAAACAACAATAATTCGACCAAAGGACGAATAAATGCGATCCTTGCCCCTGCACCTGAAAACAAAGACGCAAATACTATAAAATGAGTCGAATCACTGCCAAACATCTCGCCAAAGCCTACCGCGGTCGACAGGTCGTCTCTGATGTTTCACTGGAATTAAATAGCGGTGAGGTGGTGGGATTGCTGGGACCAAATGGTGCCGGTAAAACGACCTCGTTTTATATGATTGTTGGACTGGTTGCCGCAGATACCGGCCAGATCACCCTTGATGATAAAGATATAACACAGTTACCGATGCATGCCCGGGCGCAAGTGGGTATTGGCTATTTGCCTCAGGAAGCATCCGTATTTCGTAAGTTGTCTGTAACAGACAATATCATGGCCATCTTGCAAACACGTAAAGAGCTCAATCCGACCCAGCGAGAACATGCCATGGAGGAATTGCTTGAGGAACTCCATATCGGACATATTCGTGCAAGTATCGGCATGAGCCTGTCTGGTGGCGAACGGCGACGCGTTGAAATCGCCCGAGCCCTGGCCATGAATCCACGCTTTATTTTGCTGGATGAACCCTTTGCCGGTGTTGACCCGATCTCTGTACTCGATATTCAGAGTATCATTAAACATCTGCAGGAACGTGATATTGGTGTCCTGATCACCGATCATAATGTCCGCGAGACGCTCGGAATCTGTGATCGTGGCTATATTATGAATAGTGGTGAAGTTATTGCCCGTGGTAAGCCAGATGAACTCCTTGCTGACCAGATGGTTCGTAAGGTTTACTTAGGCGAACATTTCCGTTTGTAAACCCCCTAATTTGAAATTATTTAAGCTAAAATGATATCAATCCAGCAGTAACGAGTACCGGCCAGAAATATAAATATGAAGCAAGCATTACATCTTCGCCTAGGCCAGCATTTGACCATGACCCCCCAGTTGCAACAGGCAATTAAGCTGTTGCAGTTGTCTACACTCGAATTGCAAACCGAAATTCAGGAAGCACTTGATTCAAATCTCATGCTTGAGGTCGCAGAAGAAGGCCAGGGTGAAGAATCTCCAAGCAAGCCCCAAAGTAGTGAGGAAAAACCCAGCGAGCAATCCTCCGATGACGACAGTCTTATTATGCAGCAGGATGAAATCCCTACTGACCTGCCTGTCGACAGCGCCTGGGATGATATTTATGAACCAACAACAGTCAGTTCCAGCAACCGGGAATTTGATAATCGAGAAATGGATATCCCCGATTCAGCTGGTGGTGAATCACTGCAGGAACATCTGATCTGGCAAATGGAAATGACCACATTCAGTGAAACTGATCGTTTCATTGCTGAGGCTATCATTGACTCAATTAATAATGATGGTTACCTCCCTACCTCAATCGAAGACATCCATCAGGGCCTGGGCGATAACCACGACATTGAACTTGATGAAGTAGAGGCTGTGCTCCACCGTATCCAGAACTTTGATCCACCCGGTGTCGCAGCACGGAACCTTCAGGAAAGCCTGACGATCCAGCTGAAGCAACTCCCGTTTGAATCTCCCTGGCTTGAGCAGGCCACTGAGCTGGTCAACGACTATTTCGATCTGCTGGCAAACCGTGAATATGCGCAACTCATGCGTAAAATGAAATTAAGTGAAGATGATCTGAAAGAGGTAATTTTACTCATTCAGTCCATGCAACCCCGCCCAGGTAGCCAGATCACCAGTGATAAACCTGAGTACATCGTACCTGACGTTATTGTTAAAAAAGTTAAAAACCGTTGGGTTGTAGAGCTAAACCCCGATGCGGCTCCTCGCTTGCGTGTAAATAATCATTATGCAAGCCTGATTAAACAGGTCAACAATAGCGCAGATAACACCTATCTTAAAAACCAGCTGCAGGAGGCGCGATGGTTTATTAAGAGTCTGCTCAGCCGCAATGAAACGCTATTAAAAGTTGCAAGCTGTATTGTAGAACGACAGCAGGGCTTTCTTGAGCATGGTGAGGAAGCAATGAAGGCACTGGTACTGCATGATGTTGCTGAAACCGTAGAAATGCACGAATCTACTATTTCACGTGTAACAACCAAAAAATATATGTATACCCCAAGGGGGATTTTTGAATTAAAATATTTCTTCTCGAGTCATGTTTCAACAGCAAGTGGAGGCGAATGTTCGGCAACCGCGATTCGAGCATTAATCAAAAAATTAATTGCCGCTGAACTTCCAAACAAACCCTTGAGTGATAGCAAAATAGCTAATATTCTGGAAGACCAGGGCATCAACGTAGCACGCCGAACAGTAGCCAAATATCGAGAAGCACTGGGTATACCGCCTTCTAATGAACGTAAAAGACTGACATAGCCATTCATTCCATATTCAAGGAGCATTCTATGCAATTAAATATCACTGGCCACCATATCGATATGACTGACTCCATGCATAATTATGTAGAAACCAAAATGGAACGACTTGAGCGGCATTTTGATAATGTCACCAACGTCCATGTTATATTGAGTGTAGAAAAAAACCGCCAGAAGGCCGAAGCCAATATGCACGTTACTGGAAATGAAATATTTGCCACCGCTGAAGATGAAGATATGTATGCGGCAATTGATGCACTCGTGGATAAACTCGACCGCCAGATCAAAAAGCATAAAGAAAAGCTCACCGATCATCACCGTAATGAGGGCAGCGCCAAGCGCAATCCGATTTCTGAATAGAATTTAATCAATGCAATTGACCGATCTGATCCCTGTTGACCGAATAGGCTGTAATGTTGATGCGAACAGTAAAAAGCGCGCATTAGAAATACTTGGCGAACTCCTGTCGACGGGTGATTCCAAACTGACCAGCATTGAAGTTTTTGACAGCCTGATAAACCGTGAACGTCTCGGCGGCACAGGTATTGGTCATGGCGTTGCCATTCCCCATGGCAGAGTAGCCAGCAGTGATACAACCCATGGCGCATTCATCAAGCTCTCGAAGGCGATTGATTTTGATGCCATCGACAATCAGCCAGTTGATCTCCTGTTTGCGCTTATTGTCCCTGAACACTCAACCGAAGAGCATTTGCAGGTACTTGCTCGCATAGCGGCAATGTTTAATGACAAAGAGCTCAGGACTAAATTACGCCAGTCGGAAACCTCTCAGGATTTACAACAACACATTCTCAAGTGGCAACAGTCTAACTAATAATGCCCAACTCTATTTCAATCCAGCAACTTTACGAACTTCACCAGAAGCAGTTAAAGCTGGAGTGGGTGTCAGGGCAGAAAAACCCGATCATCATTGAAGCACAAACTGATGACCTCGGCGATGAAGTGCTGGCCGGTTATTTTAATGTCATTCACCCGCATCAAATTCAGATCATTGGTCATAAAGAAATAAAATATTTTTCCTCCCTGGAAAAAAATGCAATCCATGAAATATTAAACTCATTAGATCTATCGAGACCGTCTATTTTCATGGTTGCGAATAATGCGAATATACCTGATTCAATAACTCAGTTTATTGTTGATAATAAACTTGCCCTGCTCAAATCCAGTTTATCCGGCGCCAAGCTGATTGAGTACCTGCGTTATTACCTCTCGCAACATACCGCGAATCGAATTACACGCCATGGCGTCTTTCTTGAAGTCATGGGTATTGGTGTACTCATCACTGGCGAAAGTGGCATTGGTAAAAGTGAGCTTGCGCTTGAGTTAATCAGTCGAGGACATCGGCTGATCGCCGATGATGCACCCGATTTTTATCGCTCTGGCCCTGAGATCATCCACGGCCAGTGTCCTCCAGCACTGGATGGCTTTATCGAAGTCCGCGGTCTGGGAATTCTGAATGTTCGCGCCATGTTTGGTGACATGGCTGTGCTCGGGACAAAACGACTTCGATTAGTGATACATATGCAGTTGTTCTCAGAGGAAAGGCATACTAAGATGGATCGATTGTCGACGACTCAACATTATGAAAATATCCTCGATGTTGAGGTACCGGTGGTTGTGCTCCCGGTTGCGCCGGGACGGAACATGTCGGTCATTGTCGAGGCTGCTGTACAAAACCACGTTTTGTCGCTCAATGGTTATAATGCAACTACAGATTTTATTAAAAGACAACAACATTTAATCCAGAATAACGAAACATGAGACTGGTCATAATTAGTGGGATGTCTGGCTCAGGGAAGTCAGTTGCCCTCCACGCCCTGGAAGATATCGATTATTATTGCATCGATAATTTACCGATCGGCATGCTACCTGCGTTCTCTGTACAAATTCTCAGTAATCCAAACACACACTATGAAAATTTTGCTGTCGGCATTGATGTAAGGAACCTGTCTGGCGACTTGAGCATCTTCCCTGAGTTGCTCGAACAAATGCAAAGTAATGGTCTGCAATGTGATGTCGTGTTTCTTGATGCCGATGATGTCACTCTCATGAAACGTTTCAGTGAGACTCGCCGCAAACACCCTCTCACCAGTGACGAGGTGCCGCTGAGTGAAGCCATCAAGCAGGAACGTAAGCTGCTTGAACCCGTTACATCGAATGCAGACCTGGTCTTTGAAACAACCCAGATGACGGTACACCAACTGCGCGAACTCGTTCGTCAACGCATTCTGGGGGCACAACAAAACAGCATGTCCCTACTGATCGAATCTTTCGGTTTTAAACACAGTACCCCTGTCGATGCCAATTTTGTTTTTGATATTCGCTGTATCCCCAATCCTCATTGGGTTCCTGAGTTACGTAGTCTGACTGGGCTCGATCAGCCGGTCATTGATTATCTGGAAAAATATGATGAAGTGCAGAAGATGTATAACGATATTCGGCACTACCTCGATGAGTGGATCCCCAGTTTTGCTGCGGAGAATAGAAGTTATCTAACCATAGCGATCGGCTGCACGGGGGGACAGCATCGGTCTGTGTATATGGTCGAAAAACTGGCCGCGCATTTCAGGAATGCCATTCGGAATGTACTCACACGCCACAGGGAAATGGAATGAGTGTTGGGATACTGATCATCACACACAGCAATATTGGCAAATCACTCTGTGATGCTGTGGTTTCGGTGCTGGGCACCAGCCCACTGACGGTTAAGACCTTACCCGTCTCTTTAGATTGCGACCCTGAACAACTCGTCGCTCAGGCGCATACGATAATTAAGACTCTGGATCAGGGTGATGGCGTACTGGTACTCACAGACATGTATGGCTCGACACCCAGTAATATCGCCTGTAAGCTGAGCAACACGATGGTAAAAGTCGTGGCTGGGGTAAATTTACCCATGCTTGTAAGGATAATGAACTACCCAAAACTCGATCTACAGCAGTTAACCGATAAGGCCGTCAGCGGTGGGCATGAGGGCGTCATCCCCTGTAGTCCTGCAAAACACTAATATGATTACTGAAGAAGTTGCTATTATTAATAAACTTGGCCTGCATGCTCGTGCTGCAGCCAAGCTGGTTACTATCGCATCGGCATACAAGGCCGATGTGCAGCTCGCCTTAAATGGTAAACAGGTCAATGGTAAAAGTATTATGGGTGTCATGATGCTGGCGGCTGCAAAAGGGACTAAAGTAACTTTAACTATCTCTGGTAATGATGAAGAACAGGCAATGGCCGCGCTAATCGAATTAATTAACAATAAATTTGATGAGGAACAATAGCGGCTACTTTTATTGATTAATAACGATATCTGGATGGACATCCATGACCTACTCTCAATATGGCACAGGTATTTCCAACGGCATTGTCATCGGTCCGGTCCATATCCTCTATCGTGATGAACTGGAGATCACCGAATACGCACTACCACAACAGTTCATCGTAGAAGAACAACTCCGATACCAACAGGCCCTCACTGCAACAAAACAACACTTGCGCGATATCCGCTCTCGCATTCCTGCAAGCACACCAACCGATATTGCTGAGTTTATCGATACACATTTATTAATGCTGAATGATTCAGCCTTTTCGACCAAACCTTTGCAGATTATTGCAGAACAACAATGTAATGCAGAGTGGGCACTGAAACTACAACGCAACAAACTCGTTCGTGTTTTTGATGAAATGGAAGACGCTTACCTACGCACTCGACGCGATGATATTGACCACCTCGTTAACAGTATCCAACGAATTTTGTTAAACAGCCCCGTGCATCATAGTGTCTCACCCTCACAGGAACATCCTTATTCAGGTTATATCCTCGTCACTGATGAT
>JAOULB010000373.1 GCA_029882235.1 Gammaproteobacteria bacterium
AAGCAGCCCGACGAAGATCATAAACTCACTTAAAGGCTCACTCCCCAATATGAATCGACGTACGACTTCGATCAGGACGCCAAAACCGAGCAGGATCTGTAAATAGCCACTGACACGTGCAGCGGACACCTGACGTTGTAGGCTGTGCCCGACGGCATAAAGCGACAGGCCATAAACAAAGGCATCGGCGAGCATATCCAGTGAGTCAGCAATCAGGCCGGTAGACTCGGCATAGAGTCCAAGCGTGATCTCGATAAAGAACATAATGCCGTTAATGGCAAGTAGAACAAACAGCGTTTTTCTTTCAAGACTGCTGGCCTGCTCAGAGCTGCATCCACATCCCGACATCATCTATCACCTCTTGCTGTTATACGGTTAGTGTAACCTGCTTTTAAATAAGGCTGTAACTAGCAGAGAAAAATTATATCGCTGTATGGGAAAGTTATTAAATACTTAAGTGGAAGCAATTTGTTGATATCAGTGAAGCAGTCGCTTGATCTTCTTTTGATCTTTTCGTATGAAAGGTTTTGACCCTGTCGTTTTGGTCTGTTGTATGAAGTTCGAAAGCTGGAATTATAAATAATTAAAGTGCATATGTTACAAGGAGACTTTTCATGCAAAATATAAAAACCAAAATCATAATTTTATTTTCACTGTTTTTAATTCAAATACTACCTGCCAATGCAATCACCAATGGAGGGCCAGATGGTGGTGCGCATCCCTATGTCGGGCTTGCTGTAATGGATGATGTCGATGGCAATCCGCGCTGGCGTTGTTCTGGCGCACTGATTGCACCGCGACTATTTTTAACTGCAGGCCATTGTACTGAAGCACCTGCGGTACGGGCGACCATCTGGTTTGAAGAAGATGTGGATGCGGGTATTCCTGATAATGGCTATCCATTTGCAGGACCAACCAGTGTCGATGGCACGGTTTATGTTCATCCGCAATATAATCCAGTTTTATTTAATCATTATGATCTTGGTGTAATTGTGCTTGATACGCCTGTCATTATGGATCGTTATGGAAAGCTACCTGAATTAGGCATGCTTGATCCGCTGATGACCAACAGAGGTAATCAGGATGTGACGTTTACAGCAGTGGGTTATGGCCTGCAGAAGATCAATCCTGTATTTATTAAAGGTGACAGAATAAGACTACAGGCAACGCTGGAGCTGGTTGATCTAAATGGTTTGGGTGGTGTGCCAGCAGGGTCAAGCATTATGCTCACATCCAATGTTAAAACAGGGGGTATCTGTTTTGGTGATTCAGGTGGTCCAATCTTCTCAATGAATACCGATATTATTATTGCTGTATCGTCTTATGCGATGAATGGTAACTGTGCCGGTGTTGGTGGGGGTTATCGTGTTGATACTGCAGATGACCTGGACTGGTTGTACAGTGAGTTTGGTTATCTGATGGCTGAATAAGCTGTTGTTGGGGGAGCGAATTTTTAGCTTATTCGCTCCCCATGTTATTAGTTTATTAATTGAATAAACTGATTTATACATAAGGCCAGTAACACAAATAAACTCAACAAAAATAATTTTAAACGAAGCAAAATGTTGTTATGTCGAATATGGATATAACTGTGTCCAATACGGCTTGCAACATACGCCCATGCCAGTATCAGTCCAGCAATATCGACCTGTGATGTTATGTAGCTGGTTATTATTACCGCGTAGAATATTACTGGCGTCTCAAACAGATTAGTAAAGTTCTGATCTGTTCTCTGCATAAACTCAGGTGGCTCAGCACCGCTATTGTGTTTGAAATAGCTGATCCTAAGCCCGGCACTCCTTACTGCACGGACTCTATTTATATAGCCGAGTGTTATCACACAAAATGTCAGCAGAAACATGCTGAACATGGGGTACAGGATTAAATCTAGTTTCATATCAACTCCATTATTTTGCTCTTGCTGTGCTTATGCTAAGCTAAATCTATATATGTTCAATATCATATTTAGATTGGGAGACCAAAATGCCCTATACCGCAGAACATAAGCAACAAAGCCGAGAGCGGATCCTGCAATCTGCCGTGCGCCTGTTTACGCACAAGGGTTTTGATAATACGTCGATTGATGAGGTCATGGCTGATGCCGACCTGACTCGTGGTGCCTTTTATGCTCATTTCAAAAGCAAGCAGGATCTCTATGCCAATGCGATTCACAGTACGCCATTGTTTTCAATGCTGGCACAGATAAAACCCGATGATGTTGCAGAGCGCGACTGGTTGGCGAAGTTGGTTAGTGATTATCTTAGCGATCAACATGTCAGTAAGACTGATTTACCCTGCCCACTGGCTTTTCTGGTTACAGATGTTGCTGTAAATGAGCCAGCAACACGTAATGCTTATACTGATGTTTATCTGAAAATGAACCAGTTAATCCGAGCTTATACTCGAAAGACCTCTCGTTGCGATAAACAGACGGTTATGGCAGTCACAGCGATGATGATTGGAGGCGTTGCTGTGGCAAGAACCTTATCGGATAAAAATGCACAGCTGGATTTATTGAAAAGCTGTCGTAAACAGGCGCTAAGTTTACTTGGAGTTAAGTAGTATAAGTTTTAAAAGGAGAATGTGGAAAGCTGAAAGCAGTACTAAGCC
>JAOULB010000374.1 GCA_029882235.1 Gammaproteobacteria bacterium
TAATAATTAGAGAAAGCTAACTTCTGATTCCGGTTTACTTTTTATGAATCTCATTGACATGATTGGTACCGTCGCAGGCATATTCACGACGATTGCCTTTATCCCGCAGGTCATCAAGACATGGACTACCCGTTCAGCCGGTGACATCTCACTATTGATGTTCCTGTTATTCAGTAGCGGAGTACTGCTCTGGTTCATCTATGGTCTGATGCTGCATGCCATGCCCATTATCATTGCCAATGGCATTACCCTCGGTTTGTCCGCCTCGATCCTGGTCATGAAGATCAGAGACCTGCTGGCACAGCGGCGGCGACGGCTTGCAGCGAGTCAACGTGGTCTCTGACTCTAAAAGGGCCAGTCCCCGGTTTCATAAACAAGCCACCTCTTGCTTATCCCCATAACCTCACTATACTCTGCTCATTACACACTACAGGCCATACATGTATGCCGCGCAACCAAAAGCGGTGTTCTCACAAACGGTCAATCCAAAATGCACTTGCGCTGTATCAGAAGCAGGTCATCATTCCCCATTGCCGTGATTGTCAACGACCCTGCTGTCGTTTAACTGATGTCGTACTTGAGTTTAGCTGGCAACATCTATCTGCAATGTACCAGCTTGGTCATGACAAGAAGGCGTTTGATAATAGCCTGCGAAATGGCACAGGACCGACCTATATCCGAAAACAAAACGACACTTATTATACGCACGGCTCACCGTGCCCGGCATATGACACAACTTCAGGTCAATGTCAGGTATATCGAAAAAATATCAAGCCTGACAACTGCTCGGATTTTCCATTGTATATGGACGGAAAAATGATCGTAGTGGATAAACGTTGCGAAGCCGCGAATGATACTGAGCTGCTTGGTCAACTGGAAAAGTTATTTAATAAACTGTCATTTACCAGACACCCTGACACACAATTCCCTTTTTTGATTTATATCGATTTTACTTTGCAAAAACCGGGCTCGGATACCAGTAAACACTAATATGAGAGAAAACTGTGCGACCTGAGCTACAGCGAAGAAGTGCTGAATAAAACGCGTGGCGGTTCTATAGTTTCTGACCTCGGTAATTATAAATAATATTTATTATCTTCTTTAATCTATCTTCGTTCTTTTTGATAAATATCATTTTACTGACCTTAATTTAGTATTAGTCTAAACGCATAGTACGACACTTGATGCAGCGTCTGAGGGTGGGGGTACAATATGTTTGGACTGAATCATAAACGTTTATTTCAAACACTCTTTTTCTCGGCTCTGGCCGTTTTCGGCCTAAGCACCTGTGGGGGAGGAGGCAGTGGAGCGAGCAGTGGTGAAACCTGTCCTGGTGCGGAAGATCTGTATAGTTATGCACAATCTTTGCACAAAGAAGCCATCGAAAAAGTGCGCTTCGGCTCAACCTGGGAGGCGACTTACAAAATCAAATCCACTGTACCACTCCGCATCACCCGCCTGTCTGGTGGCGAAGACAACGTCTTCGAAGGCAGTGACTACCAGGGTACAACACGCTTTACCTTTACGGTCCCAGGGAATGCACCCGATCCCTTGAGTTGCCAGGAGGTACAAGCTATTCAAACAAATTTCGGCACTGAAGATAGCCAGGCGTTGCGTTCATTCATTGCCCAGACAATAGAAGCAGAAGTGTTCCTGGAACTTGGTTTAGAGAACCCCATCACCGGCTCGGGTAATCACTCTGAAGATGTTGGCAAGAGCTATACGACACGTCGTTCAATCTACACACTCACAAATGACGGTGAATGCAAGAAAGATAATCCCTGTACGCTGGATCGATGGGAACAATTAGGGTGTAATCCTTCGAATATTGCTCATAGTGTCAATGCAGATCTATATGTTGGCTGGCGAGCAGGTGAAGATGCTACATTTTCTATATCCATACAAAATTATACTCCCAGTGACGAGCACTATACCCAGATCGAACAGTACCCAGATTACCATTATGAATCATCATATCCATGGACCTGTGCAGTGACGATACCTGTATGTGACGGACCGATAAGTTATTCAACAAGCTGCGGTAATGGCTATCAGGGTATTCATGTAACACGCGCACCCAACGTAAATCTAATAGACGGATCCACACAAACCTACTCATTCACCAATGACTATGGGAAAACAGAGCAACGTATCGTCGACCTCAAATGTACCAGCGGTTGTGAGTGTAATCAGGCGAGTGATTGTGATGATGGCAAGGAGTGTACTCGTGATGAATGTAATGCTGGCAACTGTAAAAACACACCGGACGACAGCATCAAACCAGAACAGGTGATCGACGACTGCCGTTATTGTGAAAACGGCGAAGTCGTGAGCACTCGTGAAACAGCCATAAACGAATGTGAGCGAATCAAAAAAGATGCCATTTACGCCTGCAGCAGTAGTAACAACTGGCTAGTGCACTGGACAGCGCAATTCGGCAGCCAGACGCAAGATGCCCATTACTGCAAGGCGGGTGTTGTTGAGGGAGATTCAGAGTTAACGATTTGTAATGGTCAGGGTGTCTGCAGTGTGGGCGCCCCCGTCACCACCAATCAGGGTAGCTTTGACATGTCCTGTCAAAATTATAATGGTCAGTATGTCCAGCTTCT
>JAOULB010000041.1 GCA_029882235.1 Gammaproteobacteria bacterium
TCTGTTTAGACCATGTTTAATCATACAACCCTGTTCTAACCACTGACACAGAATGTTTTACAAGTAATAATTTTCTAAGGGAGAGGAAAACATGCCATCACCAGCGATCGTTGATATCGATTCCATTGTGGCACCGATTGATGAAGAAACCCTCGTCGGCACTGATATACGAGAAGATACTTCACCAACATCTATTTACGCCAAGATTAAAGATGCAAGAAATACAGCTCGTGCTGCTGAAAGACACAGCATGTTTGATGGTGGCAGCAGTGAAGCTGATGAAAGCTGGCGCAAAATTATGGAGCTTGCGCCCGAAATTCTTAAGAACCATTCCAAAGATCTTGAAATCGCCAGCTGGTATACCGAAGCGCTGATTCGACGCGCTGGTTTCCAGGGACTACGTGATGGTTTTACCATCATGCGACAGATGATTGAAAAATACTGGGACAACATCTACCCCCTTCCCGACGAAGATGGTATCGAAACACGCCTGTCACCATTGACGGGTTTGAACGGTGAAGGTGCAGAAGGTGTATTAATCGCACCCATCCGAAACATACGGCTTACTGAGGATCTGGATCCTGGTCCTTTTAGTTACTGGCAATACAAACAGGCACTAGAAGTACAAAAGATTTCTAACGAAGAAGATCGCATGGAAAAATTGAAAAAAGTTGGTTTTTCTATAGAAGACATTGAAAATGTAGTTAATAGTTCAAGTGATGAATTCTTTATTAATCTCCGTGATGATGTTGTAAGTTGTTTGGCAGAATATCGCAGCATCAGCCGTATGCTTGATGAGCACTGTGGGACTCACGAAGCACCACCGACTAGTAATATTATCAATATCCTGGAAGATACACTGAGTGCGATTAATCATATTGGTAAATATAAACTTCCTGACGAATCATCAAATGAAGAAGAACTAGATGAAAATGGTACGCCCGTACCAGGATCTGGCGGAAATAAAACTGCTGCTGGCGGGCCAATCAACACAAGAGCTGATGCATTTAAGCATTTGCAGGACATTTCAATGTTCTTCCGCAAGACAGAACCACATTCTCCCATTTCATACGCACTCGAACGTGTAGTGCGTTGGGGTGATATGCCGCTTCATGAACTCATGTCAGAGTTAATTCCCGATTCTTCATCACGGGACTTTTATGGTTCATTGACCGGCGTAAGACCAAAAGACGAGTAGTATTCATATTTAATTTTAGTAAAGCGAGGAAAAACACATGGCTGAGAGCATTCATGACAAGTTAAAAAGAGTAAGGAAGCCCCGAGTTCACATCACTTATGATGTTGAAACAAATGGCGCGGTTCAAGAAAAGGAAATCCCATTTGTTATGGGTGTGATGGGCGATTATTCAGGTGATAACACTGAAAATAAGAAAGCCCTTAAGGATCGCAAATTTTCACAGATCGATCGCGACAACTTCAATGAAGTAATGGCCAACATTGCGCCTAAAACGACTATGAAAGTTAAGAATACGATTGATGATGATGGTAGTGAAATTGCCGTTGATATCGATTTCAGAAACATGGAAGACTTTGAACCTCACAAAGTTATTGAAAATGTTGAGCCGTTGAAAAAGTTGCTCGACACACGCAATAAGCTTCGTGATCTTCTGACAAAAGCAGATCGTTCAGAGGATCTGGAAACAATTCTGGAAGATGTATTAAGTAACAACGATGCTATCTCCTCTCTGGCTGAAGAGCTGGGCGTTGGTCAGGATGATGGCGATGACAAGGGTGATAAAGAATGAGTACAGAAACACAAACTGATGAACAACAGGAAGGTGAAGTTGCCGAAGTTAGCTTTCTTGAACAAGCACTAGGCGCAACAAAACAGACTTCCCGTGATGAAACTCAGGAGTTATTAAAAACTCTGAGTCAGGAAGCAATGGCTGGGACTGTCAAATGGGACAAGAACCTGACCGTTACTATTAATAATGCGATTGCAGCCATTGATGCTGTCATGTCAAAACAGCTTGCTGCTGTTATGAAACATGAAAAATTCCAGAAACTGGAAGGCTCATGGCGTGGTCTGCACCATCTAGTGATGAATACTGAAACCAGCTCGCAATTAAAACTGCGTATGCTGAACCTCAGTAAGAAAGAGCTTTCTAAGGATTTAATCAAGGCGGTTGAGTTTGATCAAAGCCAGACCTTCAAGAAAATCTATGAAGCTGAATTTGGTACTGCAGGTGGCGAACCCTATGCCGCCATTATTGGCGACTATGAATTCAGCTCACATCCTGATGATGTTGATCTGCTGACAAATATGTCAAACATTGCTGCTGCTGGCTTCTGTCCGTTCATTTCAGCATCTTCGCCTGAAATGTTTGGTTTTGACAGCTTCAGCGAACTTTCCAAGCCTCGCGACCTGGAAAAAATCTTTGACTCAGCTGAATATATTAAGTGGCGTAGCTTCCGCGATAGTGAAGACTCGCGTTTCGTCGTGCTGACTATGCCACGCGTTCTGGCTCGCCTGCCCTATGGTGAAGCGACTAAGCCTATTGAAGCATTCAACTTCGAAGAAGGTAATGTAGATGCCGATGGCCGTCAGTTAGAAGCTGAACATGATGATTACTGCTGGATGAATGCTGCCTATGCAATGGGTACAACAATCACTAAGTCATATGCTGAATATGGCTGGTGTACAAGTATTCGTGGTGCTGAAGGTGGTGGTAAAGTTGAAGGTCTGCCAAGTCACGTATTTGTTAGTGATGATGGTGACATGGATCAGAAATGCCCAACTGAAATCGGTATTACTGACCGTCGTGAAGCAGAACTTAGCAAGCTTGGTTTCCTGCCTCTGTGTCATTACAAAAATACTGACTATGCCGTATTCTTTGGTGCGCAAACTACGCAAAAACCGAAGAAATTCGACGATCCAGATGCAACATCCAATGCAGAAATTTCTGCGCGTCTTCCTTATCTTATGGCGACTGGCCGTATTGCACATTTCCTTAAAGTTATGGCTCGCGATAAAGTCGGTTCCTTTATGGAAGCCTCAGATGCTGAACAATGGTTGAACCGCTGGATTGGCAACTATGTGAACGGTAGCCCAGGTGCAAGTGCGGAAATGAAAGCGCGCTACCCATTAGCGGAAGCAAGTGTTGAAGTTAAGGAAGTTCCTGGTCAACCAGGTGTATACAGTGCGATTGCCTGGATGCGCCCATGGTTACAGATGGAAGAACTTACCGCATCACTTCGCCTCGTTGCGAAAATTCCCAAAGCGGGTTAATACAGTTGCGGGGATCTTTTTGATCCCCGCATTTTTTTATTTCAAATGGATTTTTTGTGTCAACGTCAAGCAGTCAAACCCTGCCCTCAAAACTAGGCTCAGCTACACCTGTTGTTGACCTTGATAGTCTTTATACCCAGCCGGCGTATATTACTGACCTGACAGGTTTTCTTGAGGAAAAGGATGACTATAAAGCGCTTGTTCACTGGTTGACTGAGTATGAAGTCAGCTCACAATTAAAAACTACAAATGATATTACTTTAGCCATCCACCGCACGATTGCGACTCTGGATGAGCACATTAATGAACAATTAAACGAAATTATTCACCATGAAAAATTCCAGAAACTGGAAGCTTCATGGCGTGGATTATGGTATCTGGCTGTGCAGGCCGAAGGTGCCACAAATATCAAGATAAAAGTCCTCGATGCAAGCTGGACGGATGTAGTTAAAGACATTAGTCGTGCACTGGAGTTTGATCAAAGTCACCTATTTCATAAAGTATATAGTGAAGAATATGGTACTCCGGGTGGTGAACCCTACGGTGTTCTTATTGGCGACTATGAAATCAGTCATCGTATTTCAAAAAAGCACCCGCATGATGATATTTCAGTATTAGCCGGTCTGGCACAAATTGCCGCAGCAGCATTCTCACCGTTTGTTGCAGCCGCTTCTAGCGAATTATTTGGTTTAGACGATTTTGCTGGTTTAGGCTTACCGCTAAATCTGGACAGTATTTTTACTCAAACGGAATACATTAAATGGCGCTCACTTAGAGATCAAATAGATTCTCGCTTTGTTGGTCTCACTGTGCCAAGAATTCTTATGCGCTGCCCCTATCGTAAAACACCGGGCAGTTATAAAGGTATACATTTTCATGAAACTCATAAAGATGAAACACATAGTGGCTACCTTTGGGGCAATGCGGCTTATGGTTTTGCTGGAATTTTAATTCGTGAGTTTGCTAACGTTGGCTGGTTTGGTCATATTCGCGGTGTTCCACGAAATCATGTTTCTGGCGGCGTTCTAACCACACTCCCTGTCGATGTATTTGAAACAGATTCTAGCGATATAGCTTATAAGCCTGTTACTGAAGTCATGATCACAGATACTGTCGAACGCGAACTCAGTGATCTGGGCTTTATGCCTCTATGTCAGTGTTACGATCTGCCCTTTGCAGCGTTTTATAACAATCAGTCTATTCAAAAACCCAAGAAAATGGACAACCGTGATGCGACTGCAAATGCCAAGCTTTCTGCCATGCTGCAGCACGTATTATGTGGCTCACGCATTGCTCACTATATTAAAGTAATCATCAGAGACAAGGTTGGTTCATTTATCACCGCAGAAGAATGTGAGGGCTATCTAAGAGAATGGCTCTTTAAATACACCACAGGCCGCGAAGATCTTGAATGGGAAGAACAGGCACGATACCCACTACGCGAAGCAAATGTAAAAGTACGCGAACATCCATCGAAACCTGGTCAGTATCTTTGTGTAATACATATGCGCCCACACTACCAGCTTGATCAAATGGTATCGGAACTTGAACTCATTACAGAACTTGCACAGGCGAATAAATAACCATGGCACGCGTTGATAAAAAGAAAAAATTACGTCCTTCCGTGCTGGATCGGCTGCTTGATGATGAACCACATAACCAGACTGAGTCTGATCCTGGTAAACATCAACGTCTGGAACAATTACGTCATAGTGTACGCCGAGATCTTGAGAATCTATTAAATTCTCGCTATCGCATTATTGAGCCGCCAGAAGATTATGAGCAACTTGAAAATTCATTATTAAATTATGGATTGCCTGATTTGGCAACTGTAAATATTCTCGATGAAGAAAAACGCAAGTTATTCACAAAAAAACTTGAATCAATTTTTCGGCAGTTTGAGCCTCGTTTCAAGACAGTCAAAGTGTCATATCAGGACAATAAAGATATAACAGATCGAACTTTAAGATTTAGAATCGACGCAACACTCTATGCCGATCCGGCACCAGAGATAGTGATTTTCGATTCCGCATTAGAACCCGTAACCCGAACAGTGAGTGTGAAAGAAATAGGCCATGGCTGACGAATTACTCCCCTATTACGAGAAAGAGCTGGCATTTATTCGCCAGCTCGGCGCCGAATTTGCAAACGAGCACCCAAAGATTGCGGGACGCCTTGGTGTCAATTCGGATACGATTGATGACCCGCATGTATCGCGTCTTATCGAAGGCTTCGCATACTTAAATGCACGCATTCAGCATAAACTTGATGATGATTTTCCTGAATTAAGTGATGCTTTGCTGAATGTCCTGTTCCCACATTATCAGCGCCCAATTCCCTCCATGTCGATTGTTCAGTTTGTGCCCGACGAGGACATGCTCGATGCCAGTTATGAAATAGAAGCAGACACTCTGCTTGAAACCGAACAGTTTCAAGGTGAAAACTGCCGATTCTCAACTCGCTATCCGGTCGAGATGTTACCCTTTAATGTAACTTCTGCAAACATCATGGGACGGCCGTTTACAACACCTGGCTCCGCCAATATTCGTGGCGCAGGTGGTGTGCTGAAATTAACACTAACAACATATAATGAAGAAATAACATTTGCTGAATTAAAACCAGATCGCTTGCGGCTTTATTTAAAGGGTCAACCTCAACACATCAACCCACTCTATGAATTACTGTTAAACGATTGTCATAATGTTGTAATGGCCACATCTGAATCTGATGTCTCCCCTGTTTTCCTTGGTCAGGACGCCATTAAGGCTGTTGGGTTCAAAGAAGAAGATGGATTATTGCCTTACCCTGCTGCTTCTTTTATCGGTTATCGTCTTCTTACTGAATATTTCGCATTCCCGGAAAAATTCATGTTCATTGACATCGTTGGTCTTGCTGAACATTTCACCGAAGAGGCGAGCAATCAGATTGATCTGTATATATATCTTGGTTCATCTGATGTTGAGCTTGAACATAACATCTCAGAAGAGTCATTTTTATTAAACTGCACGCCCGTTGTAAACCTGTTTGATCATAAGTCAGACCCAATTAAACTTGATCACACCCAGTTAGAATATCAGGTTGTCCCTGATGCAAGACGTCCGATAGGTTATGAAGTCTATTCTGTTGACAAGGTGACTGGCTCAACATCGACAGGTGAAGAAAAAGAGTTTCATCCATTTTATGGGCTCAATCATGAACAGCAGAATAATGACAGCCACTCATTCTGGTTTGCTTCAAGACGCTCAGCCAAATTAGGTGTATATCAACGTGATGAAGGCACTGATGTATTTTTAAGCCTGGTTGATCTTGAATTTAATCCAAATCTTCCAGATGACTACACCATACTGCTAGATACAAAATGCAGTAACCGGGATCTACCTGCAAAGCTACCCTTTTCTTCGACCCAACCAAAATTACAGTGTGTCGATAGTGCACCGCCTTGCACACGAATTCGATGTGTAACACAACCAACACCAACAGTAAGACCACCGTTGCGAAACAATAGCCGCTGGCGATTAATTTCGCATTTGAACCTGAACCATCTTTCATTAACGGGCAGGGCTAATGAAACCAGTGCGCTGAAAGAGATATTAAGACTTTACGACTTCAGAGTGTCATCAGTGACAAATGCACTTATCTCTTCTATTGAATCTGTCAATGCGCGCCCCATTAGTGCACCACTAACAGTCGATGGTCACGCCACAATGTGCCGTGGCATGGAGATCGAAATCACGCTTGATGATTCACAACTCACAGGCAGTAGTGCATTTTTATTTGCTTCTGTGCTGGAATACTTTTTTGCACTTTATTGCTCAATGAATTCATTTACACGAGTTCTGGTTAAATTAAACAACAAAGAGGGTTATCTAAAAAAATGTCCACCGCGGGCTGGCGAAAAAATACTTCTGTAATTCAACAATTAGCAGAAAAACCATATAACTACTCTTTCTTTCAGGCAGTGCGCCTGCTGGAACGTTCGTCTGCGCTTATAGAAAATGAAAATAAGAAACAGGCAAAAAAACCAGTTGCTCGTTTCACGCCACCAAATACGGAAGTAGTACGATTTTATTCGCATCAGTCGTTGGGCTTTCCCGCATCTGAAGTATTCAAAATAAAACACAATAATAAGAAATCGAATTCTAATCGATGGGACATGACCGTTAACTTTATGGGTTTAACGGGCACCAAAGGCACACTGCCCGTCCATTATTCTGAATTGATTCTTCACCGTCAGAAGATGAAGGATATTTCATTAACCAATTTTTTAAATCTGTTCAATCATCGCACAGTGTCATTATTTTACCAGGCGTCATTAAAATACAAATTGCCTATCGAATATGAGCGGAAAAAATTAAACCCACCCGTAAAAGGAGAGCGCGATACTCACACCCAAGCCCTGCTCTCACTCATTGGTCTGGGCACAAAACACTTGATGGAACGCTTTTATACGCGCGATGAATCGCTGATCTATTATAGCGGCTTACTATCTCAACAATTGCGCACAACAACTGGGTTAAAACAAATCCTGCAGGATCACTTTAATATCCCGGTTGAAATCAAAGAGTTTAATGGTCAATGGCAGGAACTAATTGATGATGTGCGCACCCGATTACCCGGCTTCGAAGCACCCAAAGGACAAAATAATTGTCTCGGCAGGACAGTAATGTTGGGTAAAAATGGCTGGTTTGCACAGGGCAAAATTCGCATTATTCTAGGCCCACTAAATAAACAGCAACTGAACACCTTTGCTCCTGGCACTCGCGCATTGATGTCGCTGAATGAAATTGCCAGTCTATATATAGGCATGGAGCATGACTATGACTTTACGATTCGGGTGAAACGCTCTGATGTACCACAAAAAATCAAGCTGGATAGCCGAAAACCACCCGTAATTGGCTGGAACACCTGGCTGTCAACGAAAAATAAAACATTTCGCCCTGATGAGACTGTTGACATCTATGTTTCTGCAAGACGTTTTAATTCCAGTGTAAACATTGTGTGAGTAATAACCCATGAAGTATTTCGACATATTTAATATTCGATTCATTAAAATCTTATTGGCTGTGGCTACAACACTGTTTTTGTTGTCCTGCGCCAGCACTGATACCAGCGAATCTGATGACAATCCTCTTTTTCAAAAAATGATCATTGAACTATCAGATGTGGAATTTAAAAAACAGGGTATCAGTCCTGAAGGCCGCCCCTATATGGCAAATATTTGCAAGGGTTTTATTTTATCCGAAGACATTGTCAGAGATTTCTTTGTTCATTCCGAACGAGTATCAGAAGCAGAAGCATCAGAGCGATATAAAACATTACCGTGTTATTCCGTTGGAACCGCACAGATAAAATCTGAAAAATATAACTGGATTATTCGTGCGGGAGGGATCGGAGAATTTTACAACAAGGATAATAAGTTTTATAAAGTTTGCGGTAAAGAGTGCTGCAAAAAGAATCAAGTGCTGTGCTAACAACAGCCGTTTATCCAATTATACAAAAGCAATTAACCAGATAGGAAAAGGAAATAGACATGATTACGATAGACTTAAAATCACTGGTTGGGAAATTAAACGAACCTACTAGAAATGCGCTGGAAGGAGCCGCTGGACTTTGTATGTCCCGCACACATTACAATGTTGAAGTCGAACATTGGCTATTAAAGCTATTAGAAAGTTCTGATAATGACATCACTGCTATTCTGGAAAAATTTGAAATCGATCCTGGCAAACTGGTTCAGGATCTAAACAAAGAACTGGATCGAATTAAGTCAGGCAACACAAGAGCGCCTGCCCTCTCACCCACCATTGTTGATCTGGCTAAAAATGCCTGGATGCTTGCGTCCGTCGAGTATGCACATCAACAGGCGACATCTGCACATGTGTTAGCTGCACTGATGCTGGACGACAACATGCGTCGTTCAACTGAAGCCTCAGCAGGTGAACTTAAGAAAATTCCACCTGAGTCTTTAAGAGAAGTAATTCGTTCCATCGTTGGTACGACTTCCGAATCAACCAGTGCTGCAGTTGGTGACACTTCCGGTTCAGCTGCTGGACCATCCGGCGCTCCAAGCAAGTCTCCTGCGCTGGATAAATTTACCGTCAATCTAACTGAAGATGCTAAGAACGGTAAAATTGATCCTATTCTTGGTCGCGATGAAGAAATTCGTCAAATTATTGATATTCTTATCCGACGCAGACAAAACAACCCTATCCTCACTGGTGAAGCGGGTGTTGGCAAAACTGCTGTTGTTGAAGGCTTTGCACTTCGAATTGCGTCGGGCGATGTCCCCGATCCACTGAAAGGTGTATGTGTACGCAGCCTTGATTTAGGTCTACTGCAAGCGGGTGCGAGCGTGAAAGGCGAATTTGAAAATCGCCTGAAATCAGTTATTGCTGAAGTAAAGGCATCACCACAACCCATTATTATGTTTATTGATGAGGCACACACGCTAATCGGTGCGGGTGGTAAAGAAGGTCAGGGAGATGCTGCAAACTTGTTAAAACCAGCCCTGGCCCGTGGCGAATTGAGAACAATTGCCGCAACTACCTGGGCTGAATACAAGAAATATTTTGAACGTGACCCTGCCCTCACCCGTCGCTTCCAGGTCGTAAAGATTGAAGAGCCTGATGAAGAGAAGGCAATAAACATGATGCGGGCAATCTCCGAAATGCTACAGGCTCATCATGGTGTTCGTATTATGGACGAGGCTATTGTCGATTCGGTTAAATTGTCGAGCCGATATATCACAGCGCGTCAGCTCCCTGATAAATCTGTTAGCTTGCTTGATACCGCCTGCGCGCGTGTTGCTCTTAGTCAGAGCGCGACACCAGCCTCGGTCGAAGACACACGCCGCCGCATTGGTCAGTGCGAGACAAATATAAAATCTTTGCAGCGTGAAAATGCAACGCTTGGCAATTGCGAAGATCGTATATTTAGGCTGGAGCAGGAAAAAGAAGAACTGGAGCAGCATCTTGTTGAGCAGGAAGCACAATGGGATAAGGAAAAAGATATCGTTGCCCAGATTCATGAGCTACAAAAACAAATTGAAGAAGACTTCAACTCTATGAGTTTTTCGGAAGAAGAACGCAAACAAAAAGGTGTGCCACAGCCTCTTACAGACGCGACTCGTGAAAAAATCAAGTCTGACTTGCT